>CAJOLI010000017.1 GCA_905235285.1 uncultured Bacteroidaceae bacterium | reverse complement strand
GCGGAAAGATGCCAAAAGAAATAGGGCAACAACGTGGATAAAAGCATAAGAAGCATAGCTTAAAAGCCGTCTTTGGTCTAATGACCGATTTGGGTTTAAGGTTGATTTTACTCGTATTCTTTATGAAACGCAAGTTGTGCCATAGACGGTGATAGACGTAATGCTAATCTGTCGGGCCCGATAGACTCATAGGCAGATGTCGAAGACTACGGGCAGATGGTCGCTGACGCCACCGTGATAGAACGTGCCCCGGAAGGTGCGGCGCGGCATCTGTCCGCCGTAGGTGCTGTTGTCCTCGAGTAGCCATGGCAAAGCGAATGGTCTGGCAGGGGTAAAGGGGTGTACGGAGGTGGAGTGCAGGGCGTGGTCAATCCATTGCCAAAAGCCTCTGTAGCAGTAGGTTCCCGCTGCCGCAGGGTCGTCGGCGATGAGCAGTGGACAGCGACGGAAGATGCGGTCGCGGGCGGTGGCGTTGAAGTCGCCGATGACTACTATCCGTGGCTGGGAACCCGCTGCGGCTTCGTAGCGTACATTTCTCATGATGCTGTCTGCCACATCCCATAGTGTCGTCGCAGCCTGGCGCCGCAGCTTGTCGCCTGCCCGCCCGCCTGTCTTGCTGGGCAAGTGTACGACAATGACGTGCAGCGTGTCTGCACCATGATTGGTGCTGACGAGGCCTTTTACGTATAGGATGTCGCGTGTCGTGCGCGTCTGTGTCCCTTGCGCGCGTACATTAATAATATTCTGCTCCAGCAGTCGGAAGCGGGAAGGCTGAAAGAGTAGGGCGACGTCGATGCCTCTGGCGTCAGATGAATGTGTGATGACGTAGTCGTAGCCGAAGTGTCGCAGGGGACTGCGGGTTGTAAGGCGTGTCAGGACGCTGTCGTTTTCGACTTCACATAATCCTATGAGGTCAGGCACACCACAGCTGTCGCTCATGGCCGCCACAACGCGGGCTACATCGTTGAGCTTGCGGCTGTAGCGAGCGCCGCTCCAGCGCCGTTCGCCTTCCGGCAGAAACTCTTCGTCGCGAAAACCGGCGTCATCTATCGTGTCGAAGAGATTCTCTACGTTCCAGCTTACAATACGCAACGACCGGCGTTGCTGTGCCAAGGCGCAGGCGGCTAAACAGGTGATGATAATGCAAAGCAAAAACTGTCTATTCATTCACTATAATCATTAATTCAAGTTCCTGATGTTTGTTTCGGTCGGCCTTCGGCCTCAATATCTCAAGAAAATCTATTTGAAAATTTCTCTCTTATGAAGCCTGACTTGTCTGCTTGAATGATTTTCATATTAATTTTCTAATGATATTCTTCAAGTGTGAAGCGTCGCAAGCGCCGAGCGGAGCGAAGCGACCCTGAGTTTCTTGTGGTCAGGAACGACCGAAAGTTGAGTCATTGACTTTAGTAACTTATTAGCATATTAACCTTTTGCCAGCGTCCCTAATCTCTAATCTCTAATCCATCTTCCTCCTCTTTGTTTAAACTGTGCGATGCAAAAATAGATAGAAATGTGCTAAGAGGGTGGTTGTCGGCTGTTAAAGCTTGTTAAGGTGGGTGGTTTATAAGAGGGAAAGAGGCTTCCTGGAATGTTTTGGTCAGTTTATAACCGAACGGAGTTACAATATTTGGCGGACAGCAATAAACCCAAATCGGTCATTAGACCAAAGATGGCTTTTAAGCTATGCTTCTTATGGAAAATCTGCTCAAAACAAATAGCGCACCAACATGAATTCTAATGACAGATATGGGTTAAAAAGATATCCGCCGACAGCGGAGGACGCAGTCGGCGGACTTTACTTATAGCGTTATCGCCGTGAGGCGATATGGCATTATGCCAAAGAATGTCTTACTCGGCGCGGAGAGTGAAACGCTTGAAGGCGGTCACGGTGAGCTCCTTGTCGACGCTGTGGAGGTACTGAGCTACGGTCTGGTTCTTGTCCCAGATGTACTCCTGCTCGAGCAGGCAGTTCTCCTTGAAGAACTTCTTCAGACGGCCCTGAGCGATGTTCTGAATCATCTGCTCGGGGAGGTTGGCAGCCTTCTCTTCGGCAACCTTCACCTTGAGCTCGCGCACCATAGCGGCCTGCTCGGGTGTAATCCAACCCTTAGCCATGTTGCTCTCGATGTGGTCGTCGCTGTCGACGTGTGCGGGGTTGACGCCAGCCTTGCGGATAGCGGCCTCGACAGCCTTGGCAATCTGCTCTTCCTTGGTCTTCTCTACGGCGACGCGGAGCTCGCTGTCGATGGTCTCCTGAGGAACGGCACTCTGGTCGATGGCCACGGGGTTAGCGCTGGCAATCTGCATGGCGATGTTCTTGCCTACGGTGGGATCTTCGGTAGCCTTGTTGAGGGCAACCATGACGCAGAGGGTGTTCTTGTTCTGGTGGTTGTAGGTAGCGATGTTCTCGCCTTCGACTACGCTGTAGCCGTCGAGTTCCATCTTCTCGCCAGTGATGCCGCTGCGTGCGACGACGGCGTCCTGCACGGTGCCTTCGCCCATGGGCAGAGCCTTGACTTCGTCGAGAGTCTTGCAGCGTGCGGCCACGGCGGCGTTGATAATCTCCTGGGTAAGTCCTACGAAATCGGCGTTGTTGGCTACGAAGTCGGTCTCGCACTTCAGGGCGATGATAGCGGCGAAGTAGCCGTCGACCTTGACGAGGACGCAGCCCTCAGAGGCTTCGCGGTCGCTGCGCTTGGCGGCCACGGCCTGACCCTTCTTGCGGATGATTTCGATAGCGGCGTCGATGTTGCCTTCGCTCTCTTCGAGAGCCTTCTTACAGTCGGCCAGACCTGCGCCGGTCATCTCGCGCAGTTTCTGGATATCTTTGATTGATACAGCCATTTGAATTAAAATGAAAAATGAAAGAATGAAAATTTTCCCTTTGGAAAGGAATCAGCTTACTCTTCAACGGGAGCCTCGGCTTCAGCCTCGGGCTCGTCCTCTACGCGTGCGCTCTGCTTGGGAGCTTTCTCCTGCTTCTCGGCAGCAGCTTCAGCGTCGATGCGCTCAGCCTTGCGCTCTTCGAGACCTTCGGCGATGGCGGCGCAGCAGGCGTCGAGGATAACCTCTACGCTCTTGTTGGCGTCGTCGTTGGCGGGGATGACGAAGTCTACGTTTGAGGGGTCGGAGTTGGTGTCAACGATGCCGAAGACGGGAATGCCGAGGCGATTGGCCTCGCGGACGGCAATCTGCTCCTTGAGGACGTCGACGACGAAGAGTGCAGCGGGCAGACGTGTGAGGTCGGCCACGGAGCCGAGGTTCTTCTCGAGCTTGGCGCGCTGGCGGCTAACCTGCAGAGCCTCGCGCTTGCTGAGGTTGGCGAAGGTGCCGTCGGCAGTGAGCTTGTCGATGTTGGCCATCTTCTTCACGGCCTTGCGGATGGTGGCGAAGTTGGTGAGCATGCCACCGGGCCAGCGCTCGATGACGTAGGGCATGTTGATAGCCGTAGCTTTCTCAGCTATGACTGGCTTGGCCTGTTTCTTAGTAGCAACAAAGAGAATCTTGCGGCCGCTCTTGGCGATGTTCTTGAGAGCTTCGGCGGCCTCGTCGATCTTAACCACGGTCTTGTGGAGGTCGATGATATGAATGCCATTCTTCTCCATAAAGATATACGGAGCCATGGCGGGGTTCCACTTGCGCTTGAGGTGACCGAAGTGGCAACCTGCCTCAAGCAGTTGGTCGAAATTGGTTCTTGACATAATAGTTTTTAAATAATGTGTTGTTTACTTTCTTTTGGGTTGTTTCTCAACCAACCTTGCGGTAGACTTACGTTGGCGTTTAGCGTTTGTCGCTTGACGTTAGAATATAAGTATCCGTAAGGTTTAGATACTAAACGCAATCTATGCAGCCCAGCAAAGCTGTTGATGCCGATTAACGTTTGCTGAACTGGAAGCGACGACGAGCCTTGGGCTGTCCGGGCTTCTTACGCTCGACCTCACGAGGATCGCGGGTCATGAAGCCGTTGGCGCGGAGCGCTTTCTTGTCTTCGGCGTTGATCTTAACGAGTGCGCGGGCGATGGCGAGGCGCAGAGCCTGGCTCTGTCCGGTGTAGCCACCACCGAAGATGTTGACCTTGATGTCGTATTTCTCTGCTACGTCGAGGAGAGCGAGCGGCTGCTTGACGACGAACTGAAGGATGGGGCTGGGGAAGTATTCCGTCAGGTCCTTCTTGTTGATGGTAATCTTACCAGTGCCCTCTGTTACATAAACACGGGCAACGGCGCTCTTGCGGCGGCCTAATGCATTAATTACTGCCATTTCTGTTTACTTATAGAGGTTAATATCAATGGCCTTGGGGCTCTGTGCCTCTTGCTTGTGCTCGGGACCCTCGTAGATATAGAGGTTGTTGAGGAGCTTGGCGGCCAGTTTGTTCTTGGGGAGCATACCCTTGACGACGCGGCGGATGAGCTTGTCGTAGCCGTTGGGCTTAGCGATGATTGCAGCGGGAGTGCTGGCCTTCTGCCCACCGGGGTAGAGGCTGTAGCGGAGGTAGACGCGGTCGGTCATCTTCTTACCTGTGAGCTGAATCTTGTCGGCGTTGACGATGATGACGTTGTCGCCGCAGTCGACGTGGGGCGTGAAGGAGGGCTTATATTTGCCGCGAAGCAACTTGGCTACCTTCGAAGCCATACGGCCTAGAATCTGGTCTGTGGCATCAACCACGACCCATTCCTTCTTCACCGTTTCTTTCTTTGCAGAAATGGTCTTGTAACTTAAAGTGTCCATTTTCCTGTTTTTGTACTTCTTGTTTGTTACTACTTTAATTAAAATATATCACTTGCCGGGCTTGCACCGGCACGCTTTTGGTAGTCTGCGATTCACTAACCGCTCTCCCAGGCCAATGAGAAAAGCTATTAACACGCAGATTTAGAGTGTGTTAACCCACACCCTGATAATAATCGGCTTGCAAAGGTACTGCTTTTTCGTGAATTAGCAAGCTTTTTCGGCAATTTTTTTCTTCAAACATTCTGATTATTAGCTGACCCCACGTTAGAAAGTCTGTCGTTTCTCAGTCGCCCAAGAAGGACGTTTTTTCGTTGCCGAAGGTGGAATTATAAAAAAAACTCCCCAACGAGTCCAAGGAAAACAGGACTCGTTGGGGAGCGAAGAGGCTCAGAACCCGATGCGGGGTCGAGGGCGCGGCACTTCAATAGGCCTGATGTCTGCCGGCGTTAGGAGCAGGAGCTGGTTGCTGTCAGCGGGGGCTTCGTTGACGCAGCGCAGTGCGTGCTGGATGTAGATGCGCTCCAGCTGGTTGGCCACGAAGCGAGCGTTGCCCCACGACTGCGGGTCGCGCTCCTTGTAGGCCGACTCGAGCACGCCCTTGAACTTATGCCATGCAGGCTCGGTGAAGCTGTACTGGAACTCATTTAAGCGCCGGGTGGTGATTTCAATCAACTCATCTATCGTGAAATCGTTGAACTCGAAGCGGTTGGGGAATCGCGACTCGAGGCCTTGGTTGGTCTCGAGCAGGCGCATCATGGGTTCCTTGTAGCCGCAGAGCACTACGGCGATGTCGCGCTGCTTCTCGTCGGCCAGTACCTCCATGAGCAGCTGTATGACCAGTCGGCCCGGATCTTGTTCGTGCTTGCTGACGAGCAGGTAAGCCTCGTCGATCATCAGCACGCCACCTTTCGCCAGCTCGAGGGCATGCCGCACGTTTGTTTCCTCGTCGCCCCAGCGAGCGCCTACGAATGTGCTGCGGTTGGCCACTACGACGTGCCCTTTAGAGAGCGCACCGGCTTCATGGAGCAGCGAGCCGAAGATCTTGCAGACGGTGGTCTTGCCCGTGCCGGGCCGTCCGAGGAAGATGCTGTGGAGCGACACCTCGTGCGTCTTGGCCCCAGGGAAGGCCGCGCGTACCATGGCGTTGTAGCGGTTTAGCGCCAGGAGCTCGTCGATGCGATTCTTGATGTCCTGGCAACCGACGAGTTTCTCCAACTCAGCCCGTGGATTGGGCAGGGGCTTCAGGATCGTCACTTTCGCCTTGAAGTTGTTCTGCGAATCTGCAAGGCTTGGCTCGGTGAAGTATGAGCCAAATCCGCTGTCGGGAGACTCGCTGCCGGTGTCCTCTTTGTCGTCGTCAAGGTCGTCTGCGCCGATATCGTCGTCGTCAACGTCTTCGCTTTTACTGCCGAGGTCCTTGTCGCTTTTGGCCTCATCGTCGTTGAGGTCGCTGATGAAGTTGTCAATCATCTCCTGGAGTAAGTCGTCGGTCTCCGTATCGTCGGGTTCTTCCATAGCATTAGTGGCAGGCCGTGTCACGATGCTTTCAATGGCAGCCATGAAGTCGGTGCCATAGGTGAGGTCCGCATCGGTGTTGACCCCGATTCTCCACTTCTTGAGGCCTTTTAGGTTGTCGAAGACCATGATGTCCTGTTCTTCCCACTTCATTTGCATGTCGTCGGCGTTGATGAAGTTGCTGCCGGAGAGCAGTACGCCCAAAATAGCGAACGTGTTGATGTTCGCCTCCCTCAGCTTTATTTTCATCAGCCTGATGCTTTCGCTGAGTTGCCAGACGGGACTTATGCGGTGGCTATCCTTGTTGAAGTAGAGTGGCGCTTCGCCGTTAAAGCATTGTTCGTCGGCTAATTCGTCGACGGCGTCGTCGTTGTCTTTGCAAACCACTACGATGCACGCGTTGTGAACGTAGACATAGATATCGTTGTTCTGCAGAAACGGGCTTATGCCTGTCAGGTGTTCAGAGTAGACGGCATAATTATCTGCCAGTCGGTCCAGGTGTCTTTCAATAGTGTAGCGGCTTTGCTTTTGAAAGCCGTCGAAAAGTCTGTAAGTGTTCTCCATAAATCAAGATACATAATCATTCATCAAAATAATACACATACATAATGCCCTTACGAAAAAGGGCGCAAGAGAGAACGGACCAATGCGTGAGCACGGGCCCGTGGTGTCCATAGAGAATCTAACGTTTTGGAATCTCTATCACAAAAAACGACGATAGTACAATAAATCAAAGAACGCACATCAAACCCTCATCATGACAACGCACGCTGCAACTTCGCAAAGCATAAGCTTAGCGACGCCGCGGCGCTGCTGCCGAGCGGATTGATGCTTTTTCTTCTCATGTACCTAAAAATGTTTTTTATGATAGTTGCCTTTCAATTTGGCGGGCCAAAAGTAGATGTTTTTCTGATAGAGACCAAGCGTTTTCCCGAAAATGTTATATTTTTAACATTTCTAAAGTTCATTTTTCGCTTTTCGCTCAAATTAATCTCGTTTCTGCGTTCCCAGTTCTTCATTTCTTTGTACCTTTGCACCCGCAAAGCATAGGCTGCGAAGCGCAGCCGTAGATTATGTTAGAATGATTATGATTAGACATAGATTTTTCCAGGCCGTTGGCTTCGTGGTCTTAGCGGCAGCACTGTTCGCCACTTCGTGCAATAATGACGAGACTTACGCCGACCAGAAGAAGAAGGAGCGTAAGGCCATCAACGGTTTCCTGAGTAGGGATGTAGCTATCCGCGCCAGCGACGGCGACACGATAGTGCACGTGGGACGTATCAACGTCATCAGCGAAGATCAGTTCTACCGGCAGGACAGCACCACCGACGTCAGTAAGAACGAGTACGTGCTCTTCTCAGGGACGGGCATCTACATGCAGATTGTGCGTCAGGGTGCAGGCGAGAAGCTGGCTCATGGCGAGTCGAAGCGCGTCATCACGCGATACATAGAGTACAATATCCTGGCCGACACGCTGCAGTCGCGCTCTGATGTCCTCTACTATTCTACGACGCCCGACATCATCAATATCACTAATAGCTACGGCACTTTCACGGCCTCGTTCAACATCGAGAACGGCGGCGGCGCCTTCTACAGGATCTACAACTCCACGGCCGTACCTCAGGGATGGCTCGTCCCATTCACATATATACGCATCGGCCGTCAGGTCACGGCTGACGACAAGATTGCCAAGGTGCGCATGATAGTGCCTCACTCGCAGGGGCAGGCCAATGCACAGTCGGGCGTTTATCCCTGTTTCTACGAGATTACGTTCCAAGAGATGAGGAATTGAGATAAGGGCTGTGCGGAAGCAGGCGTCGATGGCGTCGAGATTGCCTTTTACGATTTCAGCGTCGTAGACTGCGGAAACCGGCAGGGGAGTGGTGTGTGCGGGGCTGCTCTGTTAGAGGTTGTTGCGTAACGGCTTTGTCGATATGAATGTCGTTACGTATTGTGCCAACCTGTGTGGCAGCCTTAGCTTTAAAGCAATTAAATATTAATGTACGTGCGTGTGCGCGTGAGAGGCGCAGTCGTCACGCCTCTGTCAGCGGGCTTAGGCCCAAGGCCTGAGCCTTGCGGTCGACGAAGGCGAGGGCGGCATCGTGCTCGTTGGGGATAATGCCATCGAGGATGGCGTCCTTGACGGCCTCTTTCAGCACACCCACGGGGCGTGAGGGCGTCAGACCGTATCGCTCCATTATCTCGTCGCCGCTGACAGGCGGTTGGAAATTGCGTATGCGGTCGCGCTCCTCGAGGTCGACGAGCTTCTGGCGGACGAGCTGGAAGTTGTCGAGGAAGCGTTGCTTGCGTTGCTCGTTCTTGGACGTGATGTCAGCTTCGCACAGAAGCATCAGGTCGTCAATGTCGTCGCCGGCTTCAAACAGGAGGCGGCGCACGGCGGAGTCGGTGACCTCGTCGTCGGCGATAGCAATGGGCCGCATGTGCAGCGATACAAGTTTCTGGACGTATTTCATCCGCTCGTCAAGCGGTAGCTTCATGCGTCGGAAAATCTGCGGCACCATCTTCTCGCCTATATAGTTGTGGTTGTGGAACGTCCAGCCCTGCACAGGGTCCCACCGCTTGGAGCGCGGCTTGCCTATGTCGTGGAGCAGGGCGGCCCAGCGGAGCCAGAGGGGGGAAGGATGCACTTCGTCCGTCGTACATTTCCCATTGTCCATTTTCCCCTGAGTCCTAACCACGTTTGTCAGCACCTCGAGTGTATGCCAGAAGTTGTCCTTATGGGCACGTCCCCCACGCGTCTCTACGCCCTGCAGTGCTGCCAGCTCTGGGAAGATGATGTCGAGCAGGCCGCACTGGAAGAGCAACTCCCATCCGCGTGCCGGAGCATCTGACGCCATGATTTTCTGCAGCTCATCGGCAATGCGCTCGCCAGAGATGATGCCGATGCGCTCGCGGTTGCGGTGGAGCGCCTCGAAGGTCTCGGGCTCGATTTCAAAGTTGAGCTGTGTGGCAAAACGTATGGCGCGCAGCATGCGCAGAGGATCATCAGAGAAGGTGACGTCGGGGTCGAGTGGTGTGGCTATGATGCGGTCCTCGAGGTCCCAGACGCCATCGAACGGGTCGAGGAGTTCGCCGAAGCGCTGGCTGTTGAGGCACACAGCCAGGGCGTTGATGGTGAAGTCGCGCCGCTGCTGGTCGTCCTCGAGAGTGCCGTCTTCGACGATAGGCTTACGTGAGTCGTGGCTGTAGCTCTCGCGGCGTGCGCCTACGAACTCCACTTCCAAGTCCTTGCTTTTCACCTGCGCCGTGCCAAAGTTGCGGAAGACGCTCAAGTGGGAGCCTCGCCCCAGACGCTTGCACACAACCTTCGCCAGCTCTATGCCGCTGCCTACGCACACTACATCAATGTCCTTTGACGGCCGTTCGAGAAACAAGTCGCGCACGAAACCGCCTACGACATAGCACTCCACGCCGAGCTCGTCGGCCGCTTCGCCTATGACGTGGAAGATGTGGTCGGAGAGGAGTTCTGTGAGTTGTTGGCGTGAGAGTTGGCGCATGGCAGACGTTGTATAGACTCTGGGTTAAACAGACAAAGCGGGCGCAAAAGCGGGCGCACAGAGCTTAAGCCTTGTTAAAAACGCCGCAAAAGTAATAAAAAAGGTTGAGTAATGTCTGCTGAAAGCAGAGTTTTTTAAATAAACTTGTACTTTTGCAATGAAAATGACACGCCACTCATACATATTAATTGCATTGGCTGCGCTGATGGCGGGAATGGCTTCATGCAAATCCTCAGAGGAAGCGTCCGACATCATGGCCGAACAGCAGCTCGACGAGGCTCGCCAGCTCATGAGCCGCAAGCAGTTTGCAGCTGCCCGCGACACCATCATGAGCCTGCGGCAGCAGCATCCTACGGCCATCAATGTGCGTCGCGCTGCTATTCTGACCCTCGACAGCGTGGAGCTCATGGAGACACGCGACAGCATTGCGCGCTACGAGCAACGCCTTCGGGCCGAGCAGCAAGCCTTCGAGCAGATGGTGCCGCGCATCAACGGCCGTACCAACGAAGTCTACTACACGCAGCAACGTCTGCTCTTTGAGATGCGAAATCATTTCGATGAGTTGTGTGCCAAGGCCAAGTTCTACGTCCGCAAGCTCGACATTGATGCCGTTCAAGAGCAGTGAACTCGAGGTCTTTGTTCTTTACTTCAGCATTCGGGAAGTATGAACATATTCACACCTCGGAACGTGAAATTTTTGATATACAAAAAAGGGCTTCGCATTGCGAAACCCTTTTTATGTTTCAGAACGTAGCGTTCTTTGGTGTGCGCGGGAATGGAATGACGTCACGGATGTTCTGCATGCCTGTGACGAAGAGTATGAGACGCTCAAATCCCAGTCCGAAGCCGGCATGTGGGCAGCTGCCCCAGCGTCGTGTGTCTACGTACCACCAGAGGTGGGTCTTATCCATCTGTCGGCGCTCTATTTCGCCCATGAGCTTGTCGTAATCCTCTTCACGGACACTGCCACCGATAATTTCGCCGATGGAGGGGAAGAGGACGTCGGTGCCCTGCATCGTGGGCCCGGGAGCTACGGCTCCGCGGTAGCCTACGGATGCGCCATCTGGGTTGGCAGCATCGACTGGCGCGTTCTGCTTCATGTAGAACGACTTGAAAGCTCGGGGGTAGTCGGTCATGATTACGGGCTTGCGGAAGTGCTCCTCAACGAGGTAGCGCTCGTGCTCGCTGGCCAGGTCGTCGCCCCAATTGCAGGGGAACTCAAATTTATGGCCAGCCTTGATAGCCTCTTGCAGGATGTTGATACCCTCAGTGTAGGGCAGGCGTACGAAGTCCTCTTTCAAGACGCCTTGCAGACGTTCGATGAGTGTCTTGTCAATCATCTTGTTGAGGAACTCGAGGTCATCCTGGCAGTGGTCAAGTGCCCAGCGCACGCAATACTTTATGAAGTCCTCCTCGAGGTCCATGAGTTCTTCCTGGTCGAGGAAGGCCACCTCGGGTTCTATCATCCAAAACTCAGCCAGGTGGCGCGGTGTGTTACTGTTTTCGGCACGGAATGTAGGGCCGAAGGTGTAGATAGCCCCCAGGGCCGTTGCCCCGAGCTCGCCCTCGAGCTGTCCGCTCACGGTGAGGCTTGTCTGCTCTCCGAAGAAGTCGTCGTCGTAGATGATCTTACCCTGCTCGTCCTTCTGCAGGTCGTAGAGGTTCTTGGTGGTGACTTGGAACATATTGCCAGCGCCCTCGCAATCGGAAGCTGTGATGAGCGGCGTGTGGAAATAGAAGAAGCCGTGCTCGTGGAAGTAGGTGTGGATGGCCATGGCCATATTGTGGCGTATGCGCATGACGGCGCCGAAGGTGTTTGTGCGCAGACGCATGTGGGCGTGCTGACGCATGAACTCGAAGCTCTGCCCCTTCTTCTGCATGGGGTATGAGGCGTCGCAGGTGCCGAGGACTTGGATGTCCCTTGCCTGCACCTCGCTGGCTTGCCCGGAGGCAGGGCTCTCGACCAGCACGCCAGTCACCTTCAGGCAGGCCCCCGTCGTGATGAGCTTTATGACGGACTCGTCGAAGTTCTGGTCCTCGCCCACAATCTGGATGTTCTTGATTGTGCTGCCGTCGTTAATAGCTATGAAGAAGATTCCTTTTGAGCCGCGTTTTGAACGCACCCAGCCTTCAATGATTATTTCGCTGCCGAAGTCAGTACGCTTCAGCGCATCTATAACTTTTGTTCTCTTCATTGTGAGTAATCAATTATAGCTTCCAAGAAAGAATTATTTTTTGCAGTCTCTAGTCCGCTTACTCAAACGCTCCCATGCGCAGCATGTTCACTTCCTGCTCCGTGAGGTAGCGCCAGTCGCCGCGCTTGACGTTTTTCTTCGTCAGTCCGGCAAAGAGTACGCGGTCGAGCTTTGTGACTTTGTAGCCGAGGTGCTCGAAGATGCGGCGTACGATGCGGTTGCGGCCGCTGTGAATCTCTATGCCTACCTGCTTCTTGTCGGTAGCGTGGGCGTACTCTACGGCGTCGGCGTGGATTTCGCCGTCGTCGAGCTGAATGCCTTCAGCAATCTGACGCATATCGGCAGCGGTGACAGGTTTGTCGGTGGTGACGTGGTATATCTTCTTCTTAAGGTACTGGGGGTGTGTGAGTTTTGAGGCGAGTTCGCCGTCGTTGGTGAGCAGGAGCACACCCGTGGTATTGCGGTCGAGACGTCCGACGGGATAGATGCGCTCGTCGCAGGCGCCCTTGACGAGGTCCATGACGGTCTTGCGGTTCTGGGGGTCGTCGCTGGTGGTGACGTAGTCCTTGGGCTTGTTGAGCAGGACGTAGACTTTCTTCTCTATCTTCACCGGCTGATCGTGGAACTTCACTTCGTCGGTGCGCTTCACCTTCGTGCCGAGCTCGGTTACGACTACGCCGTTTACGCTGACGACGCCGGCCTCGATGAATGTATCGGCCTCTCGACGTGAGCATACGCCGGCGTTGGCCAAGAACTTGTTCAGGCGGATGGGTGCTTCGGGGTCAATATGAGCCTCGGAGTATTCGATACGTTTCTTAAAGCTATATTTTGCATTGGGTGAGTAGCCTTGGCTGCGTCGTCCGCCGAAGTTGCCTCGCTGTCCGCCAAAGTTACCTCGCTGCTGGCCGAAGTTACCTCGCTGTTGGTATCCGCCTTGCTGCTGGTATCCTCCTCGTTGCTGACCATAGCCACCTCGTTGCTGGTATCCTCCTCGTTGCTGGTTGTAACCACCTTCGCGCTGCTGACCGTAGCCACTGCGCTGCTGGTAGCCTCCCTCGCGGTTGAAACGTGGCTGGTATCCACCCTCGCGCTGCTGGTAGCCTCCTTCGCGGTTGAAGCGTGGCTGGTAGCCACCCTCACGCTGCTGGTAGCCCCCTTCGCGGTTGAAGCGAGGCTGGTATCCACCCTCGCGATTGAAACGTGAGCGGTAGCCGCCTTCGTTCTGCTGCTGAGCACCTTCTTCACGGTTGAAACGCGATTGGTAGCCGCCCTCATGGTTGTAGCTGGTGCGTGGCTGGTAGGTGCGTCGCTCGCCGTCGGCATTGCTGCCATAGACGGGGCGCTGAATCCGAGGCCGAGGTGTGCGGCCTTGATTTCCATAGCTTTTGTTCTCCTCGTTGTTGTCGTTCTGCGCGAAATTCTCGCGCCACTTTTCGTCGTTGTTTTCCATTTCTTTTAAATACCTGTGTAATTGTTTGGTGTGATTTGGCGCAACTCGGCTTTCACAGCCTCGCTGACGTCAAGTGTTTCTATGAAGTTTGATATTGTTTCGTGGCTGATGGCAGACCCTGTGCGTGTCAGAGCTTTGAGTGCTTCGTAAGGATTGGGATAGCTCTCGCGGCGAAGAATAGTCTGAATGGCTTCAGCTACTACGGCCCAATTGTTCTCGAGGTCAGCTGTGAGGGCGTCTTCGTTGAGCAAGAGTTTGCTGAGGCCTTTGAGCGTGCTCTGTATGGCAATGGAGATGTGGCCGAGAGGCACGCCGACGTTGCGCAGCACCGTGGAGTCGGTGAGGTCTCGTTGCAGGCGGCTCACGGGCAGCTTGTCAGAGAGGTGTCCGAGTATGGCGGCTGCTATGCCGAGGTTGCCTTCTGAGTTTTCGAAATCTATAGGATTTACCTTGTGTGGCATGGCGCTGCTTCCTACTTCGCCGGCCTTGACGCGCTGGCGGAAGTATCCCATTGAGATGTACTGCCAGATGTCGCGGTCGAGGTCGATAATGATTATGGCGATGCGCCGCAGTGCGTCGAAAAGGGCCGCGAGACAGTCGTAGTTGGAGATTTGTGTCGTCCATTGTTCGCGCTCGAGTCCGAGGCTCTGGCTTACGAAGCGATTGCCGAAGGCTCGCCAATCGATGTCGGGGTATGCTACGTGGTGCGCGTTGAAGTTGCCAGTGGCGCCTCCGAACTTAGCTGTAATGGGGCAGGCGAGCAACAGCTCCATCTGGCGTGAGAGGCGATATTCAAACACCTTGATCTCCTTGCCCAGGCGGGTGGGCGAGGCTGGCTGGCCGTGGGTCTTGGCCAGCATGGGCGTATTCTTCCACTCCTCATCCATCGCGGTCAGCACGGCAGCCAGCTGCTGCATCTGCGGCACGATGACTTCTGTCAAGGCTTCCTTTATGCTTAGTGGCACGCTGGTGTTGTTGATGTCTTGCGAGGTAAGTCCAAAGTGGATAAATTCCTTGTAGGCATCGAGTCCGCCAATGGCATCGAAGCGCTCCTTGATGAAATATTCCACTGCTTTGACATCGTGGTTCGTCACGCTCTCGATGTCTTTGATGCGTGCGGCATCGCTCTGCGAGAATGTCTCGTAGATGGCGCGCAGGTCAGTGAATAAGTCGTGGGGGAAGTCGGCCAGTTGTGGCAGTGGCAGCTCGCAAAGTGCAATGAAGTACTCTATCTCTACTCGCACGCGGTAGCGGATAAGTGCATATTCAGAAAAGTACTGGTCGAGCGATTGTGTCTTTGAACGGTAGCGGCCATCAATAGGCGATATGGCCGTGAGTGCATTAAGTTCCATAGCGAGGTTATATGTTCGGAATGAAGATTCTTAAAGGGCTACTAAATATATTAATGTGTATGGTATGTTACCGTGCTTTCTCGCGAAAACATTTTCGCTTTCTCCCGAAAGGCGCTGCAAAGGTAGGGATTTCTTCTGATTCTCCGCTGATAAACGTACAAATATTACTCCTGCTTAAGTTTTTTTGACTTATGACAAGGTGGTAGAGAGGCATAGCTGAATCCGTCGGTGCGGCTATGCCTCTTTTTTATCGTGTAAGCGTCAGCTTCAGGTTGACACCGAAGTCTTGGGTGATTGTTGGGTAGGCTGATGATGAGAGCAGCGGCTGGTTGCGCTGTCGGTTGTAGTAGAGCGAGAAAGTCACGTACCGGCTCATGGCGTAGTCGGCGATGAAGCTCGTCTTGACAGCACGGTTTCCGCTTGTAGCCTCTGAGAGCGATGTCTGTATGTTGCGTGTGATGGCATCCTGGTTGCGCAGCGAGAAGTCGAAGCGCAGGTTCAGCGAGTGCGCGAAGTTGCTTCGCCGGTTGGTTGAGCTTTGGTTGCGGCTGCCAGGCTTGTTGTCGTCCTGCTCGCTGTCGGTTTTTTGGCGGCCTTTGTTCTTTGAGGCGGCTTTCTGGCTGCTGCTCTTGCCGGCGAAGTACTGGGCTATCTTGAAGTCATCAATTTTATATCCCAACCCTAAGACGAGGTCTGCCGAAGTGGCCTCGTTGATTTGTGCCGACGTCATCGAGAGCGTCAGCACACGCGTCTTACGGTACTCCAACTTCACGGTCATGTTGTTCTGCATCGTCACGTTGAGGCCTAAGAGCGGCGAGAAAGACTCGTTGATGCTCACCGTGGTGATATCGTACATTGACGACGGGACATATAGGCCGGTCGTGGTGTTCATGACGTAGCCCATATCTGTGCCGCCCATATATTCTATCCAAGACGAATAGCTGTTGTAGGAGCCTACGGCGTAGATACTCTTGTAGCCGTGTGTCAGTGTGACGCTCTTCAAGTGGTCGCGCACCCAGGGCAGGTTGCCCAGTCCTTTGTATGAGATGCTCCAGTTGGGCAACATACGAGCCACAGACGGGAAGATGTCGAGTGGCGTTGTTGCAGCCCGTTTGCCAGTGTACGCTGCGAGGAAGGCTGGAATCATCACGTCGCCGCTATAGGTGTCTACTGTGCCGTTCTCGGGGTTGAACGTGCCGCTCATGCCTGTGCCCTCGGGATATCGTGTGCCCATATACCGGCCTTCTACGCGTCCCTGCATGATGCCCAGATATTCCTGGAAGCGGCGGAAGGCCTTGCTGTCGTATCCATTGGAGGCATTGCCCCTGCTCTGGAAGGCCGTGCGCAGGCTTATGGTGGTCATGTTGAACGATCCGGTGCGTGTAGTGGGGTTGCCGGCGTACATATATTGTATGCTCTTGGAACCGTTGACGGTGCGGCTGGCGTTGAGGTCAATCTTGAGGTCGGGCAGGGGCTCGAGGGTGGCCTTGAGCTGGAGGTCCTCCATGGTGTTGGAGGCCGCAGGCGTAGCCACGCTGTCGGAATTGAGAAGCCATCCTTCGTCTTGTGCGCGGTCGATGAACCCGTCGTTGACGAATCCGAAAGCGAAAGCGGTACCGGGTGCCATAGACCCGCCGTGGCTGCTTTGTCCGAGCATATCGCCAACATTAGGCATGAATCCCGGCAGCGCCAGAGCGTAGGTGTTGCGATAGCTGATGCTGACGTTGCGCAGCATCATGAGAAAGCGTGCTCCTGCTTGGGTCCATTGGTACCATTTCTGGTCTTCGAGCTTGGGCTTGGCCACAACGTTGACGCGCAAGGCCAGCGGTTTGAGACCAGCCAGACCGGCAGCGGAGGTGTCAGCGGCCAGCGTCTTGTCGTTTTTAGCGGTCAGCCGCCTGGCTTGCTCTTTCCTCATCTCTAATGCCTTGGCCCGGGCTTCTTCTCTTGTCATGCGTTTAGCCTCGGCCTGGTTGCCGTCAGATGCAGGCTCCAGCCCATCGCTGGCAGCAGCTATGTCTGTGCTGTCGGGCAGTGACGTGGCGAGGCTGTCGGCCGCTGTCGTCAGGCTGTCATTGGCGGCAAGTTCCTTGGCTCTGCGCTTAGCTTCTTTAGCAGCAAGCTTGGCCGCATCGCGCAGTTCCTTCGGCGGCTTGATGCGTATGGTGTTTTCGTCAACGACCTTATACTTCAGTTTATATGTCTTGCCGCTCTCGTCTTTAGCGGTGACTACGATGCGCTTGCTCTTCTGGTTGTGCTTGAGGTCGACGGCCGAGTCGGGCAGCAGCACTTCGCCAGCAAAACCCTTTACCTGCTTCTTCTGCTGGCTGATACCTTTGGCGTTGCCTTGGATTTGGGCCTTCGATGGATCCTGCAGCGCTTTGAGCGCTGTGCTGTCGCCGGCGGCTGCTTTCTTCTGAGCTTCGGCGAGTTTTCTTGCCGCTTCGGCTTCTTCCTTCTTTTTGGCTTCGCGCTCTTTCTTCTTGGCTTGGTCTTTCTTCTTGCCTTCGCTCTTGATGGTTGATGTTGAGAAGCGTTTGTTGGCATCCTTCAGGAAGGTGCTGTGGTTGTAGAGCGTCTCCATGTTGAGCTTGCCATTGATGTTGACGGCTCGTTGCGTGTTAATGGTGTTGCCGAGCGTGCTTCCGTCGTCGAGTTCCGCGCCACGTTTCCATGAGTAGTTGCTCTGGTAGGTTCCGTCGACAGAAATCCAGTCAAAAGCTGGAATCTTCTCGAGAGGCACTTTGTAGGAAGCTTGTACGGACTGGGCATAGTCGAGGGGCGTTCCGAAGCCTCGTATGCTGTGCATGACGCTGTCTTTCCATGCCGCGTAGCTGTCGAAGTAGAGGTCTTTGTTGACGGGGGTATATGGTTCTTCAATCTCGGCGTGCGTGCCGCTCTGGAAGGTGAAGTGCAGCGCTTTGGTGAGGTCCCAGCGCAGGTTGAACTCGCGGTTCCAGAGGAACGATGGCGTCCATCGCACGGGAATGGCGTTCGGCGACTCGAGGTTGTCCATGTCGCGTTCCTGAATCTCCATGTAGTTGCGTACGATGTCGGTGTTGAACGTCAGGCTCTGTGGCGCGAAGTTCAGGTTCTGGGCTTTTACCAGGTCGAGCCATTTCGACTTCGACTTCAGGTTCTTGAAGGGTTCCCACGCTTTCCAGTTGGGGGTCCAGCTGTAGTTCATGCCTCCTCGCCACGTGCGTTCGTGCTCGTAGACGGTAGTCTCACCGGTGTAGTAGGTGTGCGTGTGGCTGTAGTTGAAGGTGAAGTTTGCGGGGTCATAGGGCATAGGATGCTTGCGCGACTGCACGTTTACCTTCACTCCTGTGAAGGAGATGCTCTTTGATATCTGTTTCTGCGTGGTCAGGCTCGTGATGCTGTCCTTCTCGTGTTTTGTCGTAGCAGCATCGAGGGCGTCAGAAAGCTCCATGTCGGTGTCGAGCGGGTTGTACTTGGGGCTGATAGTCTCCTTGCTATAGCTATAGTACATCGGGAAGTTTACTTTGGCCTTAGGCGGCAGCAGCTTGCCGAGGTCCATCTGTGTGGTGATGGTGTAGTCGAAGGTGTTGTCGTTGGAGCGCTCGCTGACGCTTTGCTCTAAGCCTCCGAAGCCGGCTTTCTCGTAGTGGCCCTGCACGTTTACGCTGCCGAGGTCTGAGAGCTGGATGTTAAGGGCGGCCTGCGCTGCCCATCCGCCTTCGTTGGAGAACTCCTGCAAGCGCAGCTCGTTGGCCCACACCTCTACGCTCTTGACCGTTCGTCCGTTGTTGCGCACGCCTATCATAATGGTCTTTATTTCTCCCAGCGTGGGGTTGCCCATGATGGTGATGCGGTTGTTGGGACGGTCGGAGTCGAACTCGCTGTATTCCTGATTGAAGCTGGCGTTGCCGAGACTCTTGTCGCGGTTGCGGTTTTTCTTTACCGATGTCAACTTTGAGAGGTTGATGTCAATCATGTTCTCGGCAGGCCACACTGTGCGGCAGTCGTTTGGGTTGTAGCGGTCGTACCTGCGCTCGGGGGTGAGCTGCAGGGGGACTTCGTACTCATAGAAGTTCGACTTGTAGTCGGAGCCGATGCGCAGGAACACCGATGTCTCGCCGTCGCGCAGGTCTGTGATGTCATTGGCCAGGGCGTTGGCGTGGACGAACATCTGCAGGTGCTTGTACTGGCGCATGTCGTAGTTGCAGTTCTTGAACACGGCGCGGGCGTCGCCAGGCGAGAGGTTCTTGGCGATGAGCGAGAGAGCCTGCTCGTTCTGTTCTACGAGTTGTGTCTGAGCCGGGTCCGTGATGGGCGAGATGCCAGGCGGCAGCACGTAGTTGACGGGTTGCTTCTCGTTGTTTTCCTCTATGTTCACGGCACTGACCTCGAGCGTGGCTGTCACCGACGGGGCTTGTCCGGAGTAGAGTGCCTGCTCATACTGCCGCCAGTCGGCCTGAACGAGGTCGAGAGTGGCAAATCGCAGGATGATAGGTTTCTCGAAGCCTGTGAGGAACATGCGCACGAAGCGTATGCTGGTGAAGTCCGTGATGCCTCCGTAGGCCCGTTCATACTCTTCGAGAGGTATTCGGAATTGGAACCATCGCTCTTCGCGCTTCTCGCCGTTGCGCAGCTTGGCTGTGATGCGGCGTATGTCAGAGATGTAGTTGCGCCCGACGACGGTGTCCTGTGGGTGGATGCCGATGTGGTATTGGAAGAATTTCTCGTACTCGTTGAGGGTGTAGTCCTGGTTGAGGTCCTCAACGTCGGGCGACGTCTTGTAGGCCGTCTCGTAGCTCTCGGGCGAGTTCTGCGTGTCGGGCGAGTTGCCTTCGGGCATATTGATGCGTTTGTAGCGCTCGAGTATGCCTACGCGGTTGCGGTCGAAATCCGAGCCGCGGTAGTAGTGGTAGTCATCGCCGGCGGGGTCAGCCCAGATGCTGTCGAAGACTTCGGGCGACACCTTGCCCTGTATCTGCGAGAGGTAGTCCTGGTAGATGCCGTAAGTGCGCTCCTGCTCTGAGTTGATGCCGTTGAGGCCAACATCTTGGCGTGTGCGTGCTCCGCTCTCGTTGTTGAAAGCATATGTCACGCTGGTGCCTACAGGCACGCGTCCCCAGAGCGTGTTCTCGTAGTAGCGTGGGTCATCATCGATGGGCAGTCCACTCTCGTAGAACTTCTTGCCGTCCTTGAGGATGTCCTCCGAAATCTCGCCGAGGTCGATGTATAGCTCTCCTCCGTAGCTGCGGTCGTCGCCTGTGTAGAGGAAGGGGTCGAGCATCCAGAATTCGATATATTCGATGTTTTGTGCTTCGAAGTCCGGATTGTCGGTCTTGCGCATCATGCCGCCCCAGTTCTCCTTGGGGTTCAAGAGTCGTCCGCGGCTGTCGATGTCGGGGTTGAGGTTATAGGCACCGCGCTCGGTTGGGTAGTAGGCCAGGTTGAGAACGTTGAGCGATGATGCTTCGCTGTAGGAGTTGAGTTGCTTGTTTGGGTAGAGCTCACGTTCGTAGACTTCACGCACGTAGCTGTCGGAGAGTTGGTTGAGGTCGCTCTTGATGTGTGAGGGCGTGAGCGACGAGCTGCGGCGTGTGAAGATGGGGTCGATGTAGTACCACGCGAGCAGTGCTCTTTGGTAACCGCTGCGTACGTCGCCAGTGAGCTTAGCGCCCTCGAAGGCCGTTGGCACCGATGACATCATCCACATGGATGGTGCGGAGATGCTCATGCGGTTCTTCGTGTTCTCGAAGTCATCCATATATGATGCGCCGCCCTGCACCTTGCGGTTCTGTCCTGCTATGAGCTGTGCGAAATCGGCGCTGAAAGCTATCTGCGAAGGTGCCGAGAAGTGGAGCAGAGGTAATGCGTTGAGGGCCGTGGTGAGCCATTGTGCCTCTTTCTTCCAATCCATGTGCAGTCCCCAAAGGGTGTTCTTCAATGGCTCTTCGCCCATGTTGACCTTCGTCGTCAGCGGTTGTTCGTTGAGGAACTGGAACGTGCCGCCGAGGACGAAGTTCTTCGAGAACTCATAATCCCAGTTTACGCCGAGCATCGTCTTGCGTTGCATACCGTAGGTGTCGTTGGATTCTACGCTGGCGCTGACCTTCGTGTTCGACTCTATGATGCTCTGGTTAAGAATGGTTACCATGCCCATAGAGTAGTCCACGCGGTAGTCGATGTTCTCTTGCAGCTCTTGTCCGCCGGCGGTGACGTGTACGCTGCCGGGTGCTATGTTAGTGGCTCCGAGGTCTATCTGTGCACCGTTGGTGCCTTTGTAGCGTCCTGAGAGCAGGAATTTGTTCTGCTCTGCCATCTGCTTGGCTATGGTCTTGGTGCTGTCGTAGAGCGCGTCGAAGCAGTATTTGTCGGCTATGGCATCGTTGCCAATCCATTGTCTGAGGTGGTCGCCGAAGGGCTCGGCCACAGGGAAGATGATTCGTCCCTTGGAGATGGTGTATCCCTCGATGTAGTCAAACTGTCCGTCGGCGTTAGCGCGGTTGTTGTTGTCGAGGCGGTCGAGGTTCATGGCGCGGAGCAGCGGCGTGCTCTTGAGCTTGGCTTCGGGCAGGTAGGTCTGGTAGACGCCCGCAGTGTCGTTCTGGAACTTGATGTCGAGCCTGAACTTCTCGCGCTGGGTCGAAGTGGCTCCGAGGTCGTAGATGTTTTTCATCATCAGCGGCCAGTTGCCCATGCGTGGCGAGCTGCTGGTGCTTTTGATGGCTTTGACGAAGAGGCACTGTGTGTTGTCAGTGAGGTCGCTGGCAAATTCGCCTACCTGATATGTCTGTCCGTTGTAGGTGTACTCGAAGGCTGCGGCCAGTACCTCGTCGGGCTGCAGCTGGAAGTTGAGCGAGACATAGCCGAGGGCGCTGTTGATGGTGTATTCCGACGACGAGAGCAGGCGTGCGCTCTGCAGCTTGTCGTAGTCGGCACCTCCGCTGAAGCCGGGTATAGCGTCGAGCTCGTTCATGGCCTGACTGATGTCGCGTGCGTTGGCGTGCTCGCTGATGATTGTCTGGTAGAGGTCGTTGGATCGGTTGTTGGGTTGCGCCTGTGAAGTTCCGCTCCATGCTGTGTTCCAGATGTGCTTGGCTTCGCCGAGGTCGACGAAGGCGATGAGGTTGCGGTTGTTCTGCGTGGATGATGTCTTGTTTGTCACCCACAGCTCTACGCGCTTGATTGTCACTCCGCTGGCTATGGTAGGCAGCGTGCGCATCCATCGGTCGTAGTTGTCGCGGAAGAAGTGCGAGAGCCAGAAGTGGCGGTTCTCCTCATAGTCGTCTACGGCAATTTCGAAGTTTGTCGTTTGCGATCCGCCTTTAGAGCTGACGCTCTTCGATGCCGACTTCTTCTGGCTTACTACGGTCTGCAGCTTCAGTTTGCCGAACTGCAGGTCGGTGCGCAAACCGAAGAGGCTGGTGACGCCGTGAATGAGGGTTGAGTTGGATGGCATCGACACGTTGCCGGCCTCGACAAGCTTCACTATCTCGTCCTCCTTGCCGTCGTACTTCAGCTTCATCTGCTGGGCATCGACATCCATGGTGGCTTCGGTGTTGTAGTTGATGTTCATGTTCACCTTGTCTCCTACCTTTCCCGTGACGTTCAGGTTTATCTTCTCGTCGAAGTCGAAGCCTACGGTCTTGCGGCGGTTGGCAGCCAGCGACGGGTTGTTAACCTTCTTCGTGTTAGCGCCCATCTTAAGCTCGGCCGAGCCTTGCGTCTTGATGCTTACTCCGCCAGGCCCGAATATCTTCTCGGCCGGCCCGAGGTCGAAGTTTATGTCGGTGAAGTCAAACTTGTTCTTGCCTTCTGTTTCAAACTCTTTCTGCCCCTGCTGCCTATAGTAGCTCTGCATGGAGCGCCTGAGGCTCCACTGCTGGTACTCCTCGGGTGTCATCAGAATTGGCGTATTGAGGTAGCCGCCGGTGCCCAGTTTGGTGCCTATGCGGTAGTTGCCTGTCAGCGAGTCGAGCTCGGCCACCTGCTTGAGGTTGTCGGGGCGTCGCAGGCTTACGGCTGCTGTGTCGAGGTCTTCTATGGTCTCGGGGACTGTCTTTTGAGGGGTAGTGCGGAGGCTGTCAACCTGTGCAAAGGTGAAGTCAGAGGTGTAGAAAACGAAAAACATGAAGACGCCGAGCAGTCGCAGACCATGCCGTCCGCGGCTACTTAACCATCTAAAGAATAATCTCTTATTATTCACTTTTCGCTCTTCGTTATTCACTCATTCACTCCCTCTTACAGCATCTTCAGCGCCAGCTTGATGACGCGCTCTACGCTGGCGTCGGGTTCGGCGCGCAGGATTCCTACGACGGCTTTCTGCGAGGGCGCAGGCGAGAAGCCCAGCATCGTGAGCGCCTGTACGGCTTCGTCCTGTACCTCTTTGTTGGCTGCAGAGAGCGGTTGCGACGAGGGTGCGCCGGCAGCAGCGTCAATGCCGAGGCTCACAATCTTGTCCTTCAGCTCTACGATGATGCGCTGGGCCGTTTTGCCGCCCACGCCCTTGGCTGATTTCAGCAGGCGCTCGTCGCCTCGGCTGATGGCATCGCACAGCTCGGCGGGCGTCATAGAGCTGAGGATGACTCGGGCGCTTTGGCCGCCTACGCCGCTGACGCTCGTCAGCAGGAGGAAGAGCTCGCGCTCCACTTTTGTGGCGAAGCCCCAAAGCTGGTAGGCATCTTCGCGGATGCCCTCGTAGACGTAGAGTTTCACGTCACCCGTGAGACCCTGTATGGCGGTATAGGTGTTGAGGCTTATGCTCAGGCCGTAGCCTACGCCGTTGGCGTCGATGACGGCCAGGGTAGGCGAGAGTTCGGCTATTGGACCGCGGATGTATTCTATCATTGTGTCAATAATTTGGTGTTGCGTACATGTGCTAAGGTGCGTATGCAACCGCACGTGAAACATATATATTAACGCGCGATGGCGTCACTTTATTGTGTGCGCGCGATATTAATCTTTGGTATGACGGCAAAAGGCTTAAGGGATTTTTCAAGAACCCTTACGGTTTTTGCCCGAAACCCTTAAGCCTTTTTGCGTTATTTAAGATATTGGGCCAAGGGGCTGTTTGTGCGCGTCAGACCAATGGCAATCCCCGTGGCGTTGAGCCGTGCTCCAGCGAGCGAAGTGTGGGTGTGGTCGTGGTTGTAATAACGTTTCGCAGCTTCCTGACCTATGCCGTCGAGGGCGTCGGCGGTGATGTTGTGGAGGTCGACGAACTCGCATCCGGTCTGCTCGGCTACTTCGCGATACCATCGTCCGTAGGTGTCGTTGCGCCGCTCAATCTTGCCACCGGGCCACTCGTTGCGCGGCGTCAGGCTGACTATTATGGGTGTGGCGCCTTTCTCGCGGCAGTCGTCAATCATCTTCTTCAAGTACCACCCGAAGGAGTAGACGACCTCGTTATAGGCTTCGTCCTGCATCACTACACGGCTGACACAGCTGGTGTCGGCCGTGCCGGGAATTTCGCCGCGATGCTTGCCGCGATGTAGCTCTCCGATGTCGTTGTGGCCGAACTGTATGAGCACGAAGTCTCCTTCATGAAGGTCATTGTAGACTCTTTCCCATCGCCCTTCGCGCAGGTAGGTGCGGCAGGAGCGGCCGGCCATAGCGCAGTTGATGAAGGTGATTTTCTCGGGGTCGAAGATGCGGTAGGCCTGCGAGCCCCAGCCCCACATGCCGGTGCTGTCTCTGTCGTCATTCTTCACTGTTGAGTCGCCGGTGATGAATACTACGGGCTTGCCCTGCTCGCGCCGCACTCCCGTTGTCGGCAATGCCAGGTTTTTCATCATGGCCTTTAGCGGCTGCAGCTCGGGGTGTGTGCAGGCCATTATGCCCTCGGCTGCGCAGCGAGCGTTGTGCTCGGCGCCGAACTTAGACGTGTGAATGTTGTCGAGATAGAAATGATAGTTGAGTTTCCACGAACTCATCTTGTCATATTTGCTGGCGGAAAGTTCGTTGAGGTCAACAAACGGCACGTTCAGCTCCTCGGCAACCTGGCGGGCCCAAAGGCCGAAAGTGTCGCCCACGCGCACGGCCTGCCACGACAAGTGCCCTGCGTCCTCCCGCTTCCTGGGCGTAAGGCTCATGAGTATAGTATGTGCCCCCAAGGCTCGTGTCTCGCGCACGAACTTACGCATATACTCCCCGTAGCTCCACACAGTCTCGGTTTGTCCTTTGTTGGGACCGTCCTTCAGCGTAACCACGAGTGAGTCCGTGGCCGAGATGCCGCGGATGGTGGCGCGGCAGCGTCCGCTGTCGAAGGGGCCGTTGTCGTTGTGGCCGAGCTCGATGATGACATAGTCGCCCGGACGGATGCCTTTCAGCACGTCGGGCCATAGCTGGCGGTAGAAGGTTCGAGAGCTGGTGCCTCCGAGGGCTTGGTTTTCTACGGTGATCTTAGTCTCGTCGAAATAGTTGTGGGCGAAGAAGCCCCAGCCCCACTGACCGTTGTCGCCATTGCCTTTGGTGCCCGTGCGCATGGTGGAGTTACCAACGAGGAAAAGCACGGGGTTAGAGCCACGGCGGCTGCTGCCGGCCAAGGGGCGTGCCGTGCGCACTTTCTCCAAGCTGTCGAGCGTGAGGTCGACGACTTTGTTCTCGTCGTCCATAGGCCGATATTCCTTCTGCTGCGCTGACGCCGAGGTCAATGCAATGAAGAGCAGTGTGCTCAGCGATAGTAATCTTTTCATAGCGTTGTCAGTCCGTGAATATTATGGTGGCAAAGGTACGAAGAATTTGTCATTAAATGTGAATGAATCGATATTTATTTGTCGATATGAAAAGAAAAGGAGCCCGAACGCTTGTCAGACAACAAAAAGTCGCTATCTTTGCAGCAAAGAATTAAACTCAAACAACAGAACAGAACTATGTTAGACAACGAACGCGGGCTTTATATTGCCCATTGCTCCAACGGAGCCTTGTCAATAGAAGGCAAGATGGCCAACCGCCACGGCCTCATCGCCGGTGCCACAGGAACGGGTAAGACCGTCACGCTGCAAGTGATGGCCGAGACCTTCTGCCAGGCCGGCGTGCCATGTTTTATGGCCGACATGAAAGGCGACCTCTCAGGCATCTCGCAGGCGGGTAAGATGAGCGGTTTCATCGAGAAACGACTGCCGGAGTTCGGCATCACTGACCCACAGTTCCAGTCCTGCCCTGTGCGCTTCTACGATGTCTTCGGCGAGCAGGGACATCCCATGCGGGCCACGGTGTCGCAGATGGGTCCTCTGCTGCTCGCCCGTATCCTGCAGGTCAACGAGACGCAGGCAGGCATCCTCAACATCCTCTTCCGCATCGCTGATGAGCGCGGACTGCTGCTCGACGACCTGAAAGACCTCCGCTCGTTGCTCAACTGGATGGGCGACCACACCAAGGAAATAACGCTGAAATACGGCACGGTGACAGCCATGAGTATCGGGGCCATCCAGCGTGCCATCCTGCAACTGGAGAACCAAGGCGCAGAGAGGTTCTTCGGCATGCCCTCTTTCGACATCCAGGACCTGTTGCAGACCGAAGGCGGCAAGGGCGTCATGAGCGTTCTGGCTGCTGACAAGCTGATGATGCAGCCCAAGCTCTATTCCACGTTCCTGCTGTGGCTCCTGTCAGAGCTGTATTCTACATTGCCCGAGGTGGGCGATCTGCCGCTGCCTAAACTCGTATTCTTCTTCGACGAGGCCCACATGCTCTTCACTGACACCTCGAAAGCGTTGCTCGACAAGATTGAGCAGGTGATACGTCTTGTACGCTCCAAGGGCGTGGGCATCTACTTCATAACCCAAAGTCCTACGGACATACCCGAAAACATCCTCGGGCAGCTCGGCAACCGCGTCCAGCATGCCCTGCGAGCCTATACGCCAAAGGACCAGAAAGCCGTGAAGACAGCGGCCGACACCTTCCGTGCGAACCCTGAGTTCAAAACCGACGAGGCTATCATGAACCTCGAGACGGGTGAGGCTCTCGTAAGCTTCCTTGATGCCAAGGGCGCCCCCAACATAGTGGAGCGCGCCAAGATACTCTTCCCGCTCTCGCAGATAGGTGCCGTCACCGAAGGCCAGCGCCTCGACATCATCAAGCAGAGCCGTATCTATGGCAAATATGATACGCCCGTCGAACGCGAGAGTGCCTTTGAGGTGCTGATGGCAGAGACGGAGCGCCAGATGCAGGAAGCCGAGGAGGCTGCCGCCGCCGAAAGCGAAGAGAAAGGCCGTCAGTCCAAGAAGGGCGAGAAAGACGGTAAGAAGACTAAGAAAAAAGGCATGGTGAGCAAGGTCTTGGCGGCAGTAATCACTGCCATTACCTCCACCGTGGCCACTCTCGTTGGTACGTATGTCAGCAACCAGGTGTCGGGTAAGAAGTCGAACTCCCGCACCTCGGCCAAGGAAAAGGTCGTGAAGAACGCCACGAGCGCTGCCACGCGAACAATCACCAAGGAGCTCACACGCGACATTCTTGGTAACCTAAAATAATATACAGACATAACTTTGGCCTTATTTTTTGGCCATTCGCAGGAAAAAGCTTACATTTGCACCGCTTTTTTAATAATGTATTAGAGATTTTAACGCTAAACAAACGAAATATGGCTTTGAAAATCGTTGTGCTGGCCAAGCAAGTGCCAGACACTCGTAACGTCGGCAAGGACGCCATGACGGCCGAAGGTACGGTCAATCGCGCAGCCTTGCCTGCTATCTTTAACCCCGAAGACCTGAATGCACTGGAGCAGGCCCTTCGACTGAAGGAACAGCACCCTGGTTCCACCGTGGGCGTGCTCACGATGGGGCCTCCACGCGCTGGCGAAATCATCCGTCAAGGCCTCTATCGCGGGGCAGACACGGGCTGGCTGCTGACCGATCGCCTCTTCGCAGGCGCCGACACGCTGGCTACGAGCTATGCCCTGGCCACCGCCATCAAGAAGATTAGAGACGTGGACATCGTCATCGGCGGTCGTCAGGCTATTGATGGTGATACCGCACAAGTCGGACCTCAGGTCGCTCAGAAGCTGGGCTTGAACCAGGTGACCTATGCCGAGGAGATTCTCAGCGTGAAGGACGGCATCGCTACGATTCGTCGTCACATTGACGGAGGTGTCGAGACCGTCGAGGCTCCGCTGCCCGTCGTCATCACCGTCAATGGCAGTGCTGCTCCCTGCCGCCCACAGAACGCCAAATTAGTGATGAAGTACAAGCGCGCCACCTGCCCTATGGAGCGCCCCGTCCCCGCTGCTGATGGTTCAGTGGCCGACGGTTCGTCCGTCGGCACATACGACTACCTCTACGAGGAGCGCCCCTATCTGACGCTTAATCAGTGGAGCGTAGCCGACGTGGACGGCGATCCCAACCAGTGCGGCCTGGCAGGCTCGCCTACGAAGGTGAAGGCCGTCAAGAACATCGTGTTCCAGGCTAAGGAGTCGAAGACTTTGACGGCTTCAGACGCTGACGTCGAGGGAATGATCAAAGAATTGTTGGACGAAAAGATAATTGGATAACGAGATATGAATAATGTATTTGTTTATGTTGAGATAGAAGGTACACAGGTACAGGAAGTATCTCAGGAACTGCTGACTAAGGGTCGCAAGCTCGCGGGCACGCTGGGCGTTGAACTGCACGCCGTCGTCGTCGGCACAGGCATCAAGGACAAGGTCGAAGACCAGATTCTGCCCTACGGCGTCGATAAGCTCTTCGTCTTCGACGGCGAAGGACTGTTCCCCTACACTTCGGCTCCTCACACCGACATCCTCGTCAACCTCTTCAAGGAAGAACAGCCGCAGATCTGCCTGATGGGCGCTACCGTCATCGGTCGCGACCTCGGGCCCCGCGTCTCCTCATCGCTGACCAGCGGCCTCACCGCCGACTGCACGGAACTGGAGATAGGCGAGTACGACGACAAGAAGAGCGGCCGCCACTACGACCAGCTGCTCTATCAGATTCGTCCCGCCTTCGGTGGCAACATCGTAGCCACCATCGTCAACCCAGACCATCGTCCTCAGATGGCAACGGTTCGCAGCGGCGTGATGCAGAAAGCAGTCTTCGAGGGCGCTTGCCGCAAGGAAGTTGTCTATCCCGAGGTCACGAAGTATGTCAGCCCCGAGGCCTACGTCGTGAAGGTGCTCGACCACCATGTGGAGGCCGCCAAGCACAATTTGAAAGGCTCGCCCATCGTCGTCGCCGGTGGCTACGGCATGGGTTCGAAGGAAGGCTTCGACATGCTCTTCGAACTGGCTAAGGTGCTGCACGGCGAGGTAGGCGGTTCGCGTGCTGCCGTCGATGCAGGCTTCTGCGACCACGACCGTCAGATTGGTCAGACAGGTGTCACCGTTCACCCCAAGGTCTACATCGCCTGCGGCATCAGCGGACAGATTCAGCATATCGCTGGCATGCAGGACTCAGGCATCATCATCAGCGTCAACAGCGACCCCGACGCGCCCATCAACAAGATTGCCGACTACGTGATCGTGGGCACCGTTGAAGAGGTCGTTCCCAAGCTCATTAAGTACTACAAACAAAACAGCAAATAAGCCATGGCAAACTACTATAGCGATCATCCCGAAATAGCGTTCCACCTGAATCACCCCCTGATGAAGCGCATCGTTGAGCTCAAGGAGCGCAACTTCGCCGATGCAAGGGAATACGACTATGCCCCCGTAGATTTGGGAGATGCCATCGAGAACTACAAGCAGATACTCGACATCACAGGCGACGTGGCCGCCAACATCATAGCCCCGAACTCTGAGAGCGTGGACCTAGAAGGGCCCCACCTCGAGAACGGGCGCATGATCTACGCCAGCAAGACTTTCGAGAACCTCGACGCCACGCGTAAGGCAGGCATCTGGGGCGTCTCCATGCCTCGTCGCTACGGCGGCCTGAACCTGCCTAACGTCGTCTTCTCGATGCTCAGCGAAGTTATCTCAGCCGCCGATGCCGGCTTCCAGAACATCTGGAGCCTGCAGAGCTGCATCGACACCCTCTATGAGTTCGGCTCCGAGGAGCAGCGCCAGAAGTATATCCCTCGCATCTGTGCAGGCGAAGGCATGTCTATGGACTTGACCGAGCCTGATGCTGGCAGCGACCTGCAACGCGTCATGCTCAAGGCCACCTTCGATGAGAAGGAGAACTGCTGGCGCCTGAACGGTGTGAAGCGCTTCATTACGAATGGCGACAGCGATATCCACCTCGTGCTGGCCCGCTCCGAGGAGGGCACGAAGGACGGGCGCGGCCTGTCGATGTTCATCTACGACAAGCGCGACGGCGGCGTCAACGTGCGTCACATCGAGCACAAACTCGGCATCCATGGTTCGCCTACCTGCGAGCTTACCTATAAGAACGCCAAGGCAGAACTCTGCGGTAGCACTCGTCTCGGCCTCATCAAATATGTAATGGCTCTTATGAACGGTGCCCGCCTGGGCATCGCTGCACAGAGCGTGGGCCTCTCGCAGGAAGCCTACAACGAGGGACTCGCTTACGCCAAGGAGCGTGCTCAGTTCGGACAGAAAATCATCGAGTTCCCCGCTGTGTTTGATATGCTCAGCCGCATGAAGGCTAAGCTCGATGCAGGTCGTTCGCTGCTCTATCAGACAGCCGCCTACGTCGATGTCTACAAATGCCTCGACGACATCTCCCGCGAACGTGCCCTCACGCCCGAGGAGAAGCAGGAGCTCAAGAAATACCAGCGCCTGGCCGATGCCTTCACGCCGCTGGCCAAGGGCATGAACTCAGAGTACGCCAACCAGAACGCCTACGACGCCATCTCCATCCACGGCGGCAGCGGTTTCATCATGGAGTACAAGAGCCAACGTCTCTACCGCGACGCCCGCATCTTCAGCATCTACGAAGGAACGACGCAGCTGCAGGTCGTCGCCGCCATCCGCTACATCATCAATGGCACCATGCTCGCAAATATCAAGGAGATGGCTGCAGAGATTGCGTGCAGCGATACGCTCGCTGCATTAAAGGCCCGCGTCGAGGCCCTCATCCCCGTCTACGAGGAAGCCCTCGCCACCGTCAAGGCCCTCGACAGCCAGGAAGCCATCGACTTCCTCTCACGTCGCCTCTACGACATGACCTGCGAGATTGTGATGTCGCTCCTCATCATCCGCGATGCTGCCAAGGCTCCCGAGCTCTTTGGGAAGAGCGCCCTCGTCTATGTAGGCATGACAGAGGAAGATGTCATCGGCAAGGCTGCATACATTCGCAACTTCGACCCCGCCACTCTCGATAGCTTCCGCGCCTGTGAGAAGCAGGAAGAAGCATAACCGTTCAGAGTAAATAATAAAAGCAGGGGCATCAGCTTAATGACTGATGCCCCTGTATGGTTTAGAATGTTAGAGGTTGTGCATTTGAAAGCAAATGGCTGCGAAGCCGTAAAATGGTTCACGTAGGAACCTTTTGGATCGCCCCAGAAGTTACAAACTTGATTTCTGAGAAAAAGAGGGTTGGGACCTCAAGTTAAAGGAGTGAAATAATTATATTTAACGTGAGTTCGGTATAAGAAATATGCCTGGGAAATTACAGGAGTGCGAATTGGTTTGTACCTTCGCAGCTGCGAAACAACAAGTTACGGGCAATCTCTTTGCGAGGCTTATTGCATACAATCTACTGCCAATGAAACCAGAGATGAACATTGAAATCTTTAGCAAAAACAAATCAGTTGCATAGAGCTAATCCCCTGCTTGCGTTGGATTATCCAGCCAATAGTTTGAGGTGTCCCACCTAGGTGGGACACCTCAAACTATTGGCTGGATTCGCCATTTCAACCGGTTGTGTTGAGCGCTTCAACCGGTTGCATTGAATGTTTCGGCCAGTTGTATTCGTCAAAATAAACATTCAAAACAGCATAAAATAGTATCCAAAAGGCTTCAAAAGACGTCCAAAATGGCATGAAATGCCAGTTTTTTTACCTAAAAACGCCTATTTAGAGCCGTTTTTCACCTTATTTTCGGCATTTAAATTGCATTTTTCACTTAGTCATTACTATGGCTATCAGCTGTTTATACC
>CAJOLI010000016.1 GCA_905235285.1 uncultured Bacteroidaceae bacterium | reverse complement strand
TCGGCGATGATGAACTGGTCGGGGTAGTGGTTGCGGATATACTCCACCGTGCGCTCAAAGGCAATCCATCCCTTGACGCCGTGTGCCTCGTAGAAGGCCAGGTTGGGTTTGTAGGCGATGCAATATGGTGCGGTGGCATCAATGATGGCCTTGTTGAATTCGAAGATGGCATCAAAGTTCGCATCCTGTGCAGCCTTTTCGACTAAGAATTGCGGCACCTTCTGCAGGTCGGTGTCAAGCCCTACGCAGAGGAAGCTCTGCTTACGGCAGATATTCTCGTACAGTTGTTCGCGTGTCATATTAAATATTTTTCCGTTTTCGCCGCAAAGGTACAAAGATTTGCTGAATTACGAGTTGCTTTCCGCATGATAATCGGTGTCAATGGATAAAAAGAGATGGAATTTGTTAGTGAATGCAGAAAAAGCCCTATCTTTGCCACGGCAAATTCGATAGTTAAGCGGATTTCCGTACCTTTCATGAATGTTTCTAACGAATAAACCATACATAATTATAGAATGAAACACTTAGTCAGCTTAATCCTCACCGTAGTGTGCCTTATGTTGCCTGCAGAATCCTGGGCGCAGCGTCTGCAACAGCCAATGGGGCGTGGCGTCGTCGTCACTTACCGCAAGACCACCGAGCGCAGCGTGACCAGCAGCGGCGGTTCCGGCTACCTCGTCTCGTGGCGCAAATTGGCCCAGGAGCCCGAAGGCACGACCTATAACCTCTACCAGCGCAAGGCTGGCGCCACCGACTACACGAAGGTGAACTCGCAGCCGCTGAAGGTTACTAACTACAAGCCCAGTTCCGTGGCCGACAACACGGAGTGGGCCGTGGCAGCCGTCAGTCCGCAAGGCGTGGAGGGCGAGAAATCAAAGCCTTTCCGTTATAAGACACAACCTTGGAGCAACGTGTGGTTTAAGTTCGACTTCGACAATACGGTCATCCCCCGCAACGACTACCGCACCAAGTTTGTCTGGCCCATGGACCTCGACGGCGACGGAGAAGTCGACGCCGTGGTAGCCGACCGTCTGTTTGCCGGCGCGGCCTCTGGCGAAGACGATGCCGAGAGCCCTTCGGATAACACGGCGACGACCACCCATAAGATTCAGGCCTACCGCCTCGACGGCACTCTCCTGTGGACGATAGATATGGGGCCGAATGTGAACATCTGTGGCGGCCAGAACGATATGGTGCTGGCCTACGACATCAATTGCGACGGCCGTTGCGAGGTGATTATCCGCAGCAGCGACGGCACACGCTTCTGGGATAAGGCCAACAACACATGGGGCCTCTACGTGGGCGGACGAACCACAGGCGACACCGATGGCGACGGCATCATAGACTACCGCTCGCAGACCCGCCGGAATCCTACCTTCTTCATCTCAGTCATCGATGGAGAAACAGGTGCGGAGATTGTATATAACGAACTGAAATACAATGAGCTCCGAGACGGCAGCGACAGCTACGGCCGCGACAACCGCTCCAGCTACATGAATGCCGGCTACGCTGCCATGGAAGGGCACTACGGCATCGCTTATCTCGATGGCATACACCCCTCGCTCATCATGGAATGTGAAGACCGCGACACAGGCGGACTGCACCACGGGTATGTCCTCACCTGGGATTTCGACTGGACAGGCGGCACACCCTCGAACTGGCATCACAGCCACACCTGGGTGCGAAATCCCAAGCGCCCCGGATGTGCTGAGTTCCACCAGATACGCATCCTCGACAGCGATGGCGACGGCTGCGACGAGATGTGGGCAGGCGGCTATGGCGTGAATCCCCATCAGGACCGCTTCACCTCCACGGGCCTGGCTCATGGCGACCGCTTTATCATCAGCGATATCGATCCGGACCGCCCAGGCATCGAAGGTTTCGCTATCCAGCAGAGTGCCTTGCTCGGACAATGTCTCTATGCTGCCGCTACGGGCCAGCGCATCAAGGAGTGGTACCTGCCATCTGTCTACGACGTGGGCCGCGGCGCATGTCTGGATATCGATGCGTCCCGCAAGGGGTACGAGATCCTGAGCTACGCCGATGAGTTCGTCTATGACTGCAAAGGCGAGAAGACGGGGCAGACGCGCTCGGGCAGTATGTTTGAGGGTATTTGGTGGGACGGCACCCTGCAGCGCGAATGGATCAACTCGCCCGGCGGCTCGGGCTGGGGCACCAATATGATGGTCACCAAGGTCCTGGGCGACCGACTGGCTGAGTTCTCGCAGGAGTCAGGATGGGCTACCCACGGCGGCACCGGTACGCGCCCGACTTTCATGGGCGACATCGCCGGCGACTGGCGCGAGGAGATTATTCTTGCCAACCAGAATCCCGACGGCTGCACGGGCTTGGTGGGCTACACCACTAATATCCCCACCAGCTACAGCATCTATGCTCTACAGCAAGATCCACATTACCGAGGCGACATTACGACACGCGGCTACTACCAGCACCCCAACACAGGTTTCTACCTGGGCGGCGGCATGCCGATGCCACCGCTGCCCCCTGCCATGGTGACCGACCTGCGCTGGAAGGGCGGTGCATGGCAGAACGGCTTCACCAGCTTCGATATGAAACAGGATGAAGCCTACGCCGATGGCAAGAGTCTTGTCTTTGACCTCTCGGGCGACAATGCCTCGCCCGTCAGCCTGAATGCCGCCGTCAGCCCATCAGCCGTTTATGTGATGAATCCGCTGGGGCACGACTATACCTTCCAAGGCGACGGCTCATTCGCCGGAGAGATGTCCCTCGTCAAGTCTATGCAGGGCACTGCCACCTTTAATAATAATCTATTGTATACAGGAAATACCATCATCAGCGAAGGTACACTATGCGTGAACGGTGCCGTCAGCGGTCCCGTGGAGCTCCGGGCTAAAGGCACTCTCGCCGGAGAGGCTGTCCTGAACGGCCCCGTCTCCTTCGAAGGGGCGCTCAATTATGAGGGTTGCCGTCTGAAACCTACGGGGCGCACGGGCGTCATCACCTTCAAGCAGGACTTGACCATTCCCGGCAATGTCTTCATAGAAGTAGAGGCGGGCGAGGGGCAGAGCGGACGCCTGCATGTGGACGGCAACCTGACCTTCAAGGGACAGAACACCATCACCATATCCCATGAGGAACTCGCAGCGGGCAGCTATGTCATTGCCGAGTGTACGGGTGAGCTGACGGTTGATGCCTCTAAGCTGAAAAGCCGTGGGCTGGATGGTATCAACTACGACTTCGTCAGCCAGGAGAACAAGCTGTTGCTGGTCATCAACGAGACACGTGACGCTTCTGCTGACGTCGCTTGGACGGGCAACGAGTCCGTACTCTGGGATTATAAAGCTCTGAACTTCGAGCTCGAGGGAGCAACAGCCTTCGTGCCCGGCGATGCCGTCGTCTTCGATGACAATGCCAGCCGTAAGAGCGTCAGCATCAACGATCAAATCGTCACCAGCGGCGTCACCTTCAATGGCGGCACCTATGTCTTCTCGGGCGAGGGCGGTCTCTCGGGCGAAGGAGGCGTCACTATCAACGAGGGAGCTGCCGTAACTTTCAACCTTAAGAATAGCGACTACACGGGAAAGACCGTTGTCAATGGCGGTACACTCACCGTGCCTAACTTCTACGACGGAGGACAGAAGAGTGCTATCGGAGCCTCTACATCAGCACAGGGCAACCTACAACTCAATGGCGGCACCCTGGTGTTGAGCAAAGACAATATGGCCACAGACCGCATCATCACCCTGACGGACACGGCCACGATACGCATCGCGCAGGCCAACAGCGCCCTCTCATTGAAGGGGCAGGTGCAGGGCAGCGGCTACCTCGTCAAGGACGGCCCCGGACAGCTGAACTTCAACTATGGCGGCGCCAACAACTTTGCCGGTATCATCGTCCGCAAAGGCATCATAGCTCAAGGCACTTGGAACACCACCTTCGGCCGCTCTGGCTCGCCTATGCTGCTGGCTGGCGGAGAGGTGCATCAGATCGACAACAACAGCAGCTCCACAATGCCTGTGCTGAACCATGTGGTCACCGTAGAAGCAGGTACCACCAACCGCATCCTGGGTTCTTCGCGTGGCAAGATCAACGGCTCTTTCAAGGGCTCAGGCAACCTTACTATTGAGACGCGCTATGTACGCTGTGACATAGGAGCCAATTTCGCCGCCTTTGAAGGAACCTTGACAGCCAAGGGCGCCGGCGGCAACTTCCGCCTGATGCAGAACGTTACCGACATGAGTAAGACGCGCCTTGTCGTGAGTGCCGGCACCTACGTGGCTCATAATGCCAGCGGAGGAGGCTCGGAGGTCTCTGCCACGACAAAGATAGGCTCCCTGTCATCGCCCGCAACTGCTACCGATGCCACCCTTGGAGGCAGCGGAAGCACGTATCAGATTGGATTCCTGAACGAGGACACACAGTTCTATGGTACGCTGAAGGCTGCTAATATTCAGAAAGTAGGAACAGGCAAACTATCGCTGCGCTCCGTGGGGCACACGTCGCCTATCACCGTCAACGGAGGCACACTCGAGCTCTACAATACCTCTACCACAGCCATGACGACAGGAGTCATAACCGTAAATAAAGGTGGCACGCTCTCGGGCAACGGACTGGCAAGTGCCGTCACCGTAGCTTCAGGCGGAACGCTGGCAGCAGGTACCAGCCCGACGGCAGCCGGCACACTGCGCATGAGCTCTCTGACACTGCGCAAGGGCGCTACCGTGCGCTGCCTGCTCACGGCTGCCAGCAATTCAAAGTTCAGAGTCTCTGGGCCCATCAGCCATGCCGGCGACACATTGCTCATCATCGTTCCCGCACAGCGCACCCTCGCTGTCGGAGATGAGATAGAGGTGTTCTCCAGCGGCTTCACTTCTGCTTCAGGCAATGTAGTGGTCAAATGCGAGAGCGAGGGTGCGACCTACACCTTCGACACCTCAACACTGAACACAGACGGCAAGGTGCGCGTAGCATCCGTTGCCGACGGTATTGCCGTCATACCGGATGATGCTCATGTCGACGTCTATACCATTGATGGCGTCGAATTGCGGTCGCAGGTGCAGAAAGCACATGCCCTCGACGGCCTGCCTCAAGGCATCTACCTCCTGTATACACCCCATATCCGCCAGAAAGTAGCAAAACATTAGTTCCGCATCTCTGTCAGATAGGAAACAAAACAAAAAAGCCTCTCCGCTATCAGCGAAGAGGCTTTCTCGTTCATATTTGAGGAATTTATGGATTATTATTGTCGTCACTGGCCATCACTCGTGCCTTTTGTCAGCATGTAGCCCCTGAGGTTCAGTTTGGGGGGCGAGATGCGTTCGCCATTGTCGGCTACTGCACCTTCATAGACACTGAATTGTTGGAGGAAGAATAGGTTGGAGGAGGATTTGGTGGGCAAGGGGACGAGGTCGTTCATGCGCTTGTCCAGCGTTTTCAGTCGTCTGAGGCTTACGATGACAGTGTCTGCTAAGGTTTCGTTTCCAGCTTGTGTTACAGGGACTTCAAAAGTGTCGCGGCTCAAGTCGATAAGGTAGTCGGTACTGATGACGTCCTCGTACAACTCCGTGTAGCCCTCGGGGATGTGGAGATGAGTGGCGTTGGCTGAACCAAAGAGGTTGTTGCTGCCAACGTCGTTGATGCTATGGATTGTTTCTTGTATGTATGAGCCGAAGGGTATGACTTCATCCTCCTGTGTTACAAGGGGCTCTATGGCCGCGCTGCTGAATGTCTGCTCGAGATACTTCAGCTTAGAACTGATACGTGAAGCCTCTTGCGTGGGCAGCGTCTTCATCAAGGTATCGTAGCGGTCGGCGTCCAACGGTAGTGTCGTCGCGCCCGCCTGCGTGAGCGCGCGTTCCACTTCTTTCATAAGTGTACGTCGCGTGAGGCTGGTGTAGTTCAGCGGCAGCGCCGATGTCAGCAGGAAGAGGGCCGCGAAGGAGATGGGAATCCAATGGATGCGGCGGGCGCGAGTGAAGAAGAGGCCGAGGCAGACCGCGTAGAACCAGACGTTCAGTGTGGCCAGATAAAGTCGGGCGATGGTGATGCCGTAATCGGAGAAACGACGAATGATTCCCACCGTCATGAGCAACAATAGCGGCATCAGGATGAGTGGCAGCCAGCGTGCTACAGCGTGGTCGAATGGTCGGTTCTCGGCGTGGCGGGTAGGGTAGAGACCGAACTCGATGGCGATGAGGCCCACCATCGAGGCGATGACGAGCCACGATACCTGACCGTTGGGCAGTTCCCAACGCACGAGAATCTGCACGGCGTAGATGAACAGCACGATGATGTACAGCGCCTCCAAAGGTAGGAAGAGATAGCGGAACACGCCCGCGAGGAAGCCTGAGTGCAGCGGCTTGCGGTCATGCTTCTCCTCGCCGTCTGGGATGCGACCCAAGAAAAGCAATGCCGGAAGGTAGCCTGCGACAAGTACGCCCGTGACGGCATACCATTTCCAGCCGAGGTTGACGCTGAACAGCCAGTTCATTGATGTAAGCAGTAGGCTGAGCCCGCCCCAGAGAACCAGTCCAATCGCTACGCAGATGGCTATACTCGCAATCACGCTTAGTGCGAAGTACCACGATGGGATATCGTTGCGTTCACGGTTAAACGGCAGAAAGAAAACCGTCAGCGTCAGTGCCAGGATGGCAGAGGCGTGCATGAGGAACGTCTCATAGCCGCGCCCGTAGTAGCCGAAGTTGATGTGATAGAGGTAGATGGCGTCAGCCAGAAGAATGAGGTAGGCGGAGGTATGAATCACCCAGTCTTTACGCGTCCAAGTATGCTCCTCGCTCCACAGTTTGAGAGAGAGGGAGAGCACGAAACCGACGGAGAGGAAATATACGATGGCACCCACGAGTCGGTCGGCCTCAGGCTCGGCCAGTATGACGAGAATGGCATACGCCGCAAGTGCTGTCGCGAAAGCCGCTGGGGCGGGGAAGCGCTGAAAGCAGTTGCGTGCTGCGCGCGAGAGTATTCCAATTAATTTCATAAGCCAGACGTGAATATGTTGATGTTAATAGACGAACACGATGACGATAAGATTGGACGTGAATGTTTCTTTGGGCGTCCGCTCGGTCCGAAGGGACGCTTAACACTTCAAGAATCTTCGTCAATCTGTTAGTCAATCTATGCGTCAATTCTCGTTCATTCTCGTTCATTCTCGTCGCACGCGTTTAGAGGGCCGATTCTTTCAGTCGCTCGGCATTCTCGGCCACAGTGAGGCGGTCGATGCATTCCTGGATGTCGCCGTCCATGAAGGCAGCCAGGTTGTAGATAGTGTAGCCGATGCGATGGTCGGTGATGCGGCCCTGCGGGTAGTTGTAGGTGCGTATCTTGGCAGAGCGGTCGCCAGTCGAGACCATCGTCTTGCGGCGGGCGGCGATGTCGTCGATGTACTTCTGGTGCTCCTTGTCATATATAAAGGTACGCAGGCGCGCAAGGGCTCGTTCTTTGTTCTTAGGTTGGTCGCGCGTCTCGGTACATTCGATGAGAATCTCTTCCGTCTCGCCCGTGTTGGGGTTCGTCCACATATATCGTGCACGCACGCCCGATTCCACCTTGTTAACGTTCTGTCCGCCAGCGCCCTGGCTGCGGAAGGTGTCCCACTTGATAGCGCCCTCGTTGATCTCCACGTCGAACTCCTCCGCCTCAGGCAGCACGGCCACAGTGGCGGCGCTGGTGTGTACGCGGCCCTGCGTCTCCGTGACCGGCACGCGCTGTACGCGGTGTACGCCACTCTCGTATTTCATCGTGCCATAGACCTTCTCGCCCGTGACGGAGAAGATAATCTCCTTGTAGCCACCGGCAGCACCTTCGGTGAAGCTCGACACGGCAATCTTCCAACCCTTCGTCTCGCAGTACTTGGAGTACATACGGAAGAGGTCGCCGGCGAACAGCGCTGCCTCGTCGCCGCCCGTGCCACCGCGTATCTCCATGATGACGTTCTTGTCGTCCTCGGGGTCGGCAGGGATGAGCAGCAGCTTGATGTCTTCCTCGAGCACGGGTAGGCGTTCCTGAGCGGCGGCCATCTCCTCACGAGCCATCTCGCGTATGTCGGCATCGTCCTCGGACATCATCTCCTTGGCGTCCTCTATGGTTTGCAGCGCCTGGACGTACTCCTTGCGCTTCCGCACGATGGCGCCCAGGTCCTTGTATTCTTTGGTCAGCTTGACGTACCTCTTCTGGTCAGCTATCACCGAGGGATCGGTGATGAGCGTCCCCACCTCTTCGTAGCGGCTTACCAGCCCTTCGAGGCGGTCAAGCAGTTCGTTGTTCTCTATTGCCATTATGGGATATTCGTCTAATTTGATTAATTCGTTGTTTGTAGAAAAACAAAAGCGGACTTCCTTGTCTGGAAGCCCGCCTCGCATTTGGGTAGTAGGAACGATCGGGCTCGAACCGATGACCTCTTCAATGTGACTGAAGCGCTCTGAACCAACTGAGCTACGCTCCTATCCTCTGATTTGCGGGTGCAAAGGTACAATAAACTTATGAAACCGCCATCATTTTCTCACATTTTTTTTACTTTTTGACAACGAACGGCTCGAATAGCACAAGTGGAGTTATCAATTCGTGTGTATAACCATGTCTTGTCCTATTCGAGCCGTTCGTTGTTTGTTTGAGGTGACTCAATAGATGAACTCGCCGAATTCGCTGCGGATGGTGAGCGAACGCGGTCCTTCCTCGATGTGACCGACCACTTGTGCGTCGATGTTGAAACTCTTGCTGATGGCGATGACCTGTTCTGCATCCTCGGGGCTGACATATACCTCCAGACGATGTCCGCAGTTGAAGACCTTGTACATCTCGCTCCAGTCGGCTCCGCTCTCTTCGGCGATGATGCGGAAGAGGGGCGGCACGGGGAACATATTGTCCTTGATGACGCGGCAGTTGTCGCCCACGAAATGCAGCACCTTTGTCTGTGCACCACCTGTGCAGTGTACCATACCGTGGATGCGGGGGCGCAGTTCGTCGAGGAGGCGACGGACGACGGGAGCGTACGTGCGGGTGGGGGAGAGGACCAGTTTGCCGACGCTGTAACCTTCGGGGGTGGTGTCCGTAAGTTTATACCGTCCGCTATACACCAGCTCCTCGGGGACGGCGTGGTCGTAGGTCTCGGGGTATTTCTCAGCAAGGTATTTGCTGAAGACGTCGTGGCGAGCGGAGGTAAGGCCGTTGCTGCCCATACCGCCGTTGTACTCCTTCTCGTAGGTGGCCTGTCCGTAGCTGGCCAAGCCCACGATGACGTCGCCGGGGCGTATGTTGGCGTTGTTGATGACATCGCTGCGCTTCATGCGACAGGTGACGGTGCTGTCTACGATGATGGTGCGCACGAGGTCGCCCACGTCGGCTGTCTCGCCACCGGTGCCGTAGATGCCGATGCCCATCTCGCGCAATTCGGCCATAAGTTCATCCGTGCCGTTGATGATGGCACTGATAACTTCGCCCGGGATGAGCATCTTGTTGCGGCCTATGGTGCTGCTGACGAGGATGTTATCGACGGCACCTACACACAAGAGGTCGTCGGTGTTCATGATGAGTGCGTCCTGCGCGATGCCTTTCCACACGCTGAGGTCGCCCGTCTCGCGCCAGTAGGCGTAGGCGAGGCTTGACTTGGTGCCAGCACCGTCAGCGTGCATGATGTTGCAGTATTCGGGGTCGCCGCCGAGGATGTCAGGGATGATCTTGCAGAAAGCCTGCGGGAAGATTCCCTTGTCGATGTTCTTGATGGCGGCGTGGACGTCCTCCTTGGCGGCTGAGACGCCACGCGCCATATAACGTTGCTTGTTATCCATTAGAACTGAACTTCGGGTGCTTTCTCAGCTCCAGCCTCGGCTGCAAACGGAGTCTTCTTCTCAAATCCGAAGATCATTGCCCAGATGTTGTTGGGGAATTTGCGGACAGAGGTGTTATAGGTCTGCACAGCTTCGTTGAAGATGCGGCGCGACTCGGCGATGCGGTTCTCGGTGCCTTCGAGTTGTGCTTGCAGTTCGCTGAACTGCTCGTTGGCCTTCAAGTCGGGATAGTTCTCAGTGATTGCGAGCAGACGGCCGAGTGCCTGACTGACTTCACCCTGAGCCGCTTGATATTCAGCCAACTTCTCGGGCGTGAGGTTTTCGGGGTCTACGGTAATCTGTGTGGCTTTGGTGCGAGCGTTGACGACAGCCTCGAGCGTCTCGCTCTCGTGGGCGGCATAGCCCTTGACTGTGTTCACGAGGTTTGGTATCAGGTCAGCGCGACGCTGGTACTGAGTCTGGACGTCAGCCCACTTTTGAGCAACGATTTCTTCTTGTTCGACGAGCTTGTTGTAGGTACAGCTGGTCAGACCAAGCGTAGCCACGAGGGCAAGAAGGATAGATTTGATCGTCTTCATAATTGTAAAGGGTTTTAAGTGAGTGTTGATTAAGTTTCAATAGTTCCGTTTATCAGTATTCCAATGTTTTACAATTCTATGCTTCAACGTTTCAGAACCGTCCGCTGGCGCCACCGCCGCCGAAGGAGCCGCCTCCGAAGCTGCCGCCGAACGACCCTCCTCCGCGTCCGAAGAAGCTGCCTCCGAGTGCACCGCCTGCTGCCGCTGCCCCATTGCCGCTGTTGAGGTTCTCGTCCCAGTGCAGTTCTTTGGTGAAATAGCAATGTGAGCAGCGGTAGGTGTCATGATGCGTGCGAATGCCGAGTCGCTTGTTGCGTGTGGTGTAGCTACTTATCTTCTTCATTTTGTATTGTTTGCAGCTGGGGCAGTAGCTCTTGCGGCGTTCGTCGTACCAGATGGCGAAGCCTATGATGCCGAGTCCGAGCAGCATACAGAGGATGAAACCGATGAGCGCTCCGGTGTCGCTGTCATCGAAGTCCGACGACCCTACGAGCGAGTCGTCGCCGTCGACATATTTTGTTATGGCGCGCACGGCATTGAGCATCGCCGTGTCCCAGTCGCCTTCGCGCAGGGCAGGCAGCATCTGGTAGTTCTCTATGCGCTTACAGATGGCGTCGGGCAGCGTGCCTTCGAGACCTCGTCCTGTGAGGATGGTGTAGGCGCGGTCGCCTGTCGAGAGCAGTATGATGAGTCCGCTGTTTTGTTCCTTGCTTCCGATGCCGTGTTTCCGTCCGAGTGCCATACAGAAATCGTAGGTCTCGCCACCCTCGATGCGCTCGACTACGGCCAGGACGGTCTGTACGCCATGCGTTCTCTCCATCTCTCCGAGCCACAGGTTGAGCGAGTCGACAGCCGTCTGCGAGAGGAGCCCGTCGGGGTTCGATACATAATGAGTGCGGTCCTGCAGGTAGGGGATGGGCAGGTTGTCTACGGTGTATGTGTCGGCAAAGGAGAGCGCCGTCATCAACAATGTGAGCAGGAAGGAGAGCGTTCGTTTCATCGTTTCTGCTTATTATGATTTTCTTTTAGAATGCTTGCGCGATGATTCTTGTGTTCACGTTATAGAGCTTCTGGTTGGCGAGGATGCGTAAGTATGTGTTCAGTGAAGCATGAGTCAAGTGTCACGGACTCAGTCTTTCCCGTTCCAGAAGTTCCAGCTGGCGCGGGCTTGCAGGTGTAGCATCTCCAGCCCGTTCTTCACGGTGGCGCCGAAGCGTCTGCCTTGACGCATGAACTGAGTGATGTCGGGGTTATAGACGAGGTCGTAGAGAAGGTGATGCTCGGAGAGCGCGGCATACGGCAGTTCGGGCGAGGTGTCGATGTGCGGGTACATGCCGAGCGGCGTGCAGTTGACGATTACGGTGTAGTCGGCAAGCAGTGCCGGGGTGATGTCGGAGTAGGTGAAAGACTCGCCACTCGCCCCTCCCGTGAGGGCGGAGGCTTTTCGGCTGACGTAGCGCCACTCTATCCTCAGCTTTTCAAGGCCGTGGCAGATGGCTTTTGAGGCTCCGCCTGTGCCGAGTACGAGGGCTCGTTTGTGATGGGGCTTCAGCAGAGGCCGTATGCTTTCTACGAAACCTATTATATCGGAGTTGAACCCTTTAAGGTGGAGCCCTCCTTGAGTTATCCGGATGACGTTCACGGCACCTATAGCGCGTGCTTCGGGAGATAGCTCGTCGAGGAACGGGATTACAGCTTGCTTATGAGGTATGGTCACATTAAGCCCGCGCAGACGTGGATGCTCGGCAAGGAGCTGTGGCAGGCCGTCGACGTTCGGCAGCTCGAAATTGAGGTACTCGGCATCTATACCTTCCGTGGCAAACTTATTATTAAAGTACGCGCGCGAAAAGGAATGTCCGAGGGGATAACCGAGTAGGCCGTATTCGTAATTCATCATTCACAATTCATAATTCATAAATCATAAAACGCTTAGCGGGGTGGCCAGGACTACTTCGTGGCTAGGTACATAGTGCTAAGTCCGAAGGTGAAGCGCTTGAACGTTACGGCGCTGAAGCCGCAGTGGCGCATGAGCGGCGCGAGCTGTTCGGCCTGAGGGAATGCTGCCATCGAGAGTGGCAGGTAGGTGTAGGCGCTGTCGTCGTGGCTGATGAGCCGGCCAATGAGCGGCATGACGGTATGGGCATAGACATTGAAGAGCTGCTTCATAGGGAATCGGGGTGGGGTGGTGAGCTCCACGAGCATGAGGTGTCCGCCTTTCTTCAGCACGCGGCACATCTCGCTCAGTCCGGCCTCGAGGTCGTCGAAGTTGCGCGCCCCGTAGGCCACGGTGACGGCATCGAAGGTGTCGTTTTCGAAGGAGAGGCTGGTGGAGTCGTCCTTCGCGAAGAAGATGACGTTGTCGAGGCCTGCCTCCTTCACCTTCTGACGTCCTACGTCCATCATGCCTTCGCTGATGTCCACGCCTATGATGCGGTCGGGGTCGAGGTGCCGTGCGGCCAGGATGGCGAAGTCGCCGGTGCCGGTGGCGATGTCGAGGATGATCTGTGGTGCGAAAGGCTTAAGGGCATCCACGGCCTTGCGGCGCCAGCGGCGGTCGATTCCGAAGGAGAGCGTATGGTTGAGGCGGTCGTAGGTGGGGGCGATGTTGTTGAACATCGTCTCCACCTGCTCGCGCTTGGAATCGCTGCTGGCAGCGTAGGGCGTTATGGGGAGGTGGCTGTTCATTCTCTGAGGTGGGCTTCGGCGTAAGTGGCTTCGGCGGACAGACCGCCGAAAACTTGACGTGCCTTTGGAGGAGAATTGGGGGCTGGCTTCCAAGAAATTGGGGAGCAGGCTTCCAAAAACTTGGGAGCGGGCTTCCGGAAATTGTGGAGCGGGGGGCTATGCCTTGTGGTCGGAGAGCCAGGCGGTGATGTTCTTCTCGATACGGGCAGCCACGTCCTCGGAGGCCTCTTCCTTGACGAACGGCTCGCCTACGATGTGCTCGAAGAGCTCGATGTAGCGGTCGCTGATGCTGCCTACGAAGGCATCGGTCAGCTCGGGCATGACGTCGCCGGGGCGGTTCATGAAGTTGTGGTCGATGAGCCATTGGCGTACGAACTCCTTGGATAGCTGGCGCTGCGGCTCGCCTTTCGCGAACTTCTCCTCATAGCCATCGGCGTAGAAGTAGCGGCTTGAGTCGGGCGTGTGGATTTCGTCGATGAGGATAACCTTGCCGTCGCGCTTGCCGAACTCATATTTTGTATCGACGAGTATGAGGCCTTTCTTGGCAGCAATCTCCGTGCCGCGTTGGAAGAGGGCGCGCGTGTAGCGCTCCATCACCTCGTAGTCCTCAGCGCTGACGATGCCCTGTGCGATGATTTCCTCGCGGGAGATGTTCTCGTCGTGCCCCTCGTCGGCCTTGGTCGTCGGCGTGATGATGGGCTCGGGGAAGCGTTCATTCTCGCGCATACCGTCTGGCAGCGTTACGCCGCAGAGTTCCCGACAGCCGTTCTTGTACTCGCGCCATGCCGAGCCGGTCAGGTAGCCGCGTATAATCATCTCCACGCGGAAGCCTTCAGCCTTCAGTCCTACAGTGACCATGGGGTCGGGTGTGGCCAGTTTCCAGTTGGGCACGATGTCGGCGGTGGCGTCGAGGAACGAGGCTGCAATCTGGTTCAGTACCTGCCCCTTGAAGGGGATGCCTTTGGGCAGTACGACGTCGAAGGCCGAAATGCGGTCCGTGGCCACCATGACCATCAGGTCGTCGTTGATGTTGTACACGTCGCGCACCTTGCCGTGGTACACGCTCTTCTGGCCGGGGAATTGAAATTCAGTCTGGGTTAATGCTTTCATTGTTATTTCGTTTTTCTGTTTGGTTAAGCTCTTTGTCATGCTTGTCGTAGGCGTTGACTATCTTAGTGACGAGTCGGTGGCGTACGATGTCCTTTTGGTTGAAATGAATGACCTCTATGTCATCGACCTCTCGCAGCACTTCCAAGGCGTCGATGAGTCCGCTGCGTTGTTGTCGGGGCAGGTCAATCTGGGTGATGTCGCCTGTGATAATCATCTTTGTATTCATGCCCATGCGGGTGAGGAACATTTTAATCTGTGCCGGTGTCGTGTTCTGCGCTTCGTCGAGGATGACGACGGCATCGTTGAGCGTACGCCCTCGCATGAACGCCAGCGGCGCAATCTGTATGATGTTCTGCTCCATCATCTCGTTGAGCTTCTGTCGCGGAATCATATCTTCGAGAGCGTCGTAGAGGGGTTGCAGGTAGGGGTCAATCTTATCCTTCATGTCGCCCGGCAGGAAACCTAATTTCTCGCCAGCCTCTACGGCAGGGCGGGAGAGTATGATGCGTCGTACCTCTTTATTCTTCATCGCGCGCACGGCCAAGGCTATGCTGGTGTAGGTCTTGCCGGAGCCTGCGGGCCCTATGGCGAAGACCATGTCTTTGTGATCAAAGGCACTGACGAGACGCTGCTGGTTTTCGCTCCGTGCTGTGATAGGTTTGCCTGTGACGCTGAAGACGATGGCCCCGCTAATGCCGTCGCGCCGCGTGTGTTCGCCGCGTACGATGTGGAGAATGTCTTCTTCGCTGAGGCTATTGTATTTGCTGCAATGAGCCTGCAGCCGCTGTATGTTCTCGTCGAAGGCACACAACTCTTCCTCGTCGCCCATAGCTTTGACGACGTTGCCACGGCCTACGATGCGCAATTTAGGGTGAAGTGCCTTGATCATCTGCATGTTAGCGTTGTTGACGCCGTAGAAGATGAGGGGGTCTGCTTCGTCAAGGATAAAGTGCTTTTCGGTCATAGTGAATATTTTTCGCTGCAAATTTAACTATTTCTCTTGTAAATGCGTGCTAATATTGGGATTTTTATTGTAACTTTGCGTCGATTTTATAGAAACGACGTGCAAAAGCTCAACAAAACAAATTTTATACGTTCGGTGTGCGCCCTCGTAGGTGTGCTCTTTATCATCAGGCTCAGTTTCCCGAGCCTGACCCGCACGACTGTTGCCGGCGAGCAGACAGACACTGCAGCTGTAGGGCTCACAGCAGACTCCGTAGGCGGGGCAGGACACAGCACTTCAGGCGTATACGCAGGTGCCACGGCAGATGTCGCCGCCGGCGCTGTAGGCTCAGGTCCTGACGCTGATGCCATTGCGCTTTCCGCTGCGGCAACGGCAGCCTCTGCTATCCCCGCCTACTCACGTCCGCACCTCGATTTCAGCGGCAAACATCCAATCAGAGGCGTACATTCTTATCGCGACTGCTTCCCTGATGTGCAGGACGTGCAGATTGTGGCGGCTAAGGCTAATGGCGTAACGCCCGTGGCCTGCCGCGCCGATGCTGAGGGCCGCAAGAGCGAGCTGCTGTACGTCGGCCTTAATCCTTATTATGAGATTGACCCTCGCATGAACCGCAGCATACCATATCTGGTACCTCGTGCCAGCAACCTGCTCGAGCATATCAGCCGCCGCTTCATCGACTCGCTGGCAGTGAAGCAGATTCCCCTTCATAAACTCATCGTGACCAGCGTCCTGCGCACCGAGGAGGATGTGGCCCGCCTGCAGCGCTACAACCACAATGCCACCGAGCAGAGCTGCCATTGCTACGCCACAACCTTCGACATCTCATACAACCGCTTCCACACCGTCTCGCCGCCCGGAGGCCCCGAGCGTCGTGCCGTGCGCAGCGACTCGCTTAAGTACGTGCTCTGCGAAGTGCTGCGCGATGTCCGCAACGAAGGTCGCTGCTATGTTAAATATGAAGTCAAGCAAGGTTGCTTCCATATTACCGTGCGCTGATAAACTTTTAGGAGTCCACCCATGGTTCTTCCCAGGGTGTTTTTTTTTGTTTCTGGCAAAAGGCTTAAGGGCTTCTGCAACTCCTTCATACCAAGTTAAAAATGTGTCAGTCTTTTACCATTATTAAAGAACATATAATTACTTCGCAGATATTGCGAGTGTGAAAGGTTTGTGAACATATACGAATAAAACATTAATATCAATTCCCAAACAAAAACAATGATGGACAAACACAGAATAAAGTACTTCCAACATCATTCTTTGATGTAGCAGTATGCCTCCTATTGTTAAAGAATGATAAAATTCGCAAGACCCTTAAACTATCTTCAGCCTTTGCAGTCATAGAAAACGTAGTGCTACAAAGAATGTATCTCAACTTGAATAATAAAATTGAAGCAAATATGAAAAAGTCAGTATTTCTCTTCGCATTTGCCACATTAACTTTAGGCAATGCCTTGAACGTAAACGCACAAAACGATAACGACCGTGCTGCCCGACGTCAGGAGATGCAGGCACGCATAACCGAACAACTCATCAAGGACCTGAAGCTCACCGATGAACAGAAGGCCAAGTTCGAACCCATCTTTGCCAACTATCAGAAGGAGCTGGCTGCTCTGCGTCAGGATCAGAATCGCGATCAGGCAGAACAGCGCAATAAGAAAGATCTCACCGAGGCAGAGGCTACGGCCCAGCTTCAGGAGGTGTTCACCCGTCAGGAGGAGCAGATTCAGCAGTCGCAGCTTCGTCTGGACATCCAAAAGAAATATTGCGCAGAGCTCTCCGGCGTGCTCACTCCCCAGCAGCTGCTGAAGGTGTTCCAGCCGCAACAGAACCGTAACCGCCAGGGCGGTCAGGGTAACCGCGGCGGCTTTGGTGGTCAGCGTGGCGGCTTCGGCGGCCCCGGCGGTGGCTTCGGTGGCCCTGGTGGCGGCTTTGGCGGCCCTGGCGGTGGCTTCTGACATGATATACAATGCTATACTATACATCCGCAGGACCTTAAATCATCTATTCACCACATTTTGATTTGTTGATTGATTATGTGCAAAGGCACATGGAAGACGTCAGAGACTGTGAAGCCTCTGGCGTTTTTTGTTGCGATGAATTATTTTGAAAAAAAGTGCCTTTATGTTTTGTCGTTCCAACAAATCAGCGTAACTTTGCAGCGAATAAAACTTATCAAACAAATAAATCATTTAAACACACAAGCTTATGAAAAAACTCTACTCTTTACTCTTCGCCTTGCTGACTATTTCTGGATTGGCACAGGCACAGGTCGTTTTTGACTTTACAGGAGATACAGCCTACGAGCAATTCGGGTTGGCAGGTTTCTCGAGCAACGATTCTCATGATGGCGACATTTCGGAAAATGTATCAGTCACTTCTGGCGACGTTACCATTACAGTGACTCCGGTTGAGAAGGGTAATGCTAATCGCATGTGGACAGGTTCGCTTCGTCTTTATGGAGGAACATTAACTATAGCCTCTTCAGGAAAGAATATAACGGCAATTAATTTTACCTTAAACAGCAGTAAGTGGGGCAGCAATACGGCCAATGTCGGTACTCTCGAGACTGGCAAATGGACTGGTGATGCAGCCTCTGTGGTCATTACGATTGGCGGTAACACTCAGATTAAGAGCATCTCTGTGACTATAGGCGGCGATGAGCCCGGTGGTGGCGATGACCTCACACCCGCTATCGACTGGACGAGCTCTGCTACCGCTCCTCTGACTGTGGCTCAGGTGCAGGAGAAGGCTGCTCAATTGGAGCCGAGCGCAGATAGTGGCGTTGAGGTTTATGTCAAGGGTAAAGTCTCTCAGATTGAAGAATTAAATGTCGGATTTGGTAATGCCACTTATTACATTTCTGACGATGGCACGGAGAGCAATCAGTTTTATGTTTTTCGTGGTAAGTATCTGAATGGTGTTAACTTCACGACAGAAGATCAGCTTAAAGTTGGTGATGATGTCGTTGTTGTTGGTGTCATAAAGAACTATGTTAAGGATGGTATCTCGACGCTCGAGATCAATCAGGGCAACAAACTCTATTCTATTAATGGAAACACCGGTGAAGACACGCCCGAGCCCACAGTCAAGGAATACACGAAGATTGCCGATGTCAAGGCTGCTGTGACAGCCAATCGTGAGGATGTCGTCTTCAAAGCTAACGACCTGCTTGTGACTTACGTCAATGGTTCTTCCGTCTATGTCTTCGATGGCACTGATGGCCTGCTCATCTTTGGTTCTAATTCTGGCATCAAGGCTGGTGACAAGATTACAGCCGATGTGAAGGGTGAGCTCTATCTCTACTATGGCCTGACTGAAATAGCCGTTAGTGCTTATGAGAATCTCACCGTCAACTCCAGCGATAACGCCGTTGAACCTCAGAAAGTCACTGTGGCTGACGTCAACGACAACCCCAAGGACTACGAGAACGAGCTCGTGCAGATTGAGGGTCTCTATGCTCAGTCAGAGGCTCTTGCAAGCCGTAATATCAGTTTCATGGATGATTACGACAACCCGGTCGTCGTGCGCGACAATTGGAATGTGCTGACTGGAACTACTTTCGACACCGAGTCAGAGTACACCGTCACGGCTTTCGTATCCATCTACAATGGTAACGTGCAGCTCTATCCCCGTACGGCAGAAGACGTCGACAACGGCGAGGAGCCCGTTGCCTATGAGCTCGAGGGCGAAGGCACATTCGAGAAGCCTTACACCGTGGCTGATGTTCAGCACCTCAACGGCACAGAGGATTGCCCGACAGAGGCTGTTTGGGTGACCGGTTACATCGTGGGAGCTGCCAAGAGCTCGATGTCCAAGATCATAAATCAACAGGGTGAAGACCTGCAGGCTACTAACATCGTCCTCGCCGATGAGGCTACAGAGGAGTCCACCGCCCAGATGATTCCCGTGCAGCTGACCACCAACAAGGATGAGAGTAAGGACATTCGCTCAAAGCTCAACCTCGTTGACCACTTCGATTACCTTGGTAAGCAAGTCTGGGTATTTGGCACAATCGAGAATTACTTCAGCGTAGCCGGCGTGAAGAACGTCACTGACTACAGCCTCGACGGCGAGAGTACAGGCGTGAACGCCGTAGCCGACGATGCCAAGGCAGCAGGCCGCATCTACAACATTGCAGGTCAGCGCGTCAGCGCCATAGGCAAGGGCTTCTACATCGTAGGCGACAAGAAGGTGCTGTCGGAATAATTTCCAGCACATAACACAAAAAAGAGTCGAGGCTGCGTGCCTTGACTCTTTTTTTTATTCTTTTTTTTCTCAGTTCAGCTTTTTGAAGTATCTTTGCGCCAAATAAGATCAAAAGAGATGAAAAACTTGAAGTTATTTGCAACGATAGTGGCATTGCTCTGCGCTTTCGTGGCAGAGAGTCGGGCCGTTAACCTTAGCACCTATTATGCTAATGCCAACAAAAAGAAAAAGGCAGAGCTGAAGGTAGCCCTCAAAGGAATTATCTCGAACCACAAGAATTTGGGCTACAACAACTTGTGGGACTACTACGAGAAGGTGGACTACTACGAGCGCAATGGGCGCAAGCAAGTCTTCGACTACTACTCCGACGAGATTGCGTATTTCCCAGAGCCCAGCTCGATGAACAAAGAGCACACAGTGCCGCAGTCGTGGTGGGGAGGTGGTACGAGCTCGCCTCAGGGGCAGGACCTCTTCCACGTGCTGCCGTCAGACAAGGCCGCCAACAGCGCCAAGAGCAGCTATCCCCTCGGCGTGGTCACGGGCAAGGTCGTTTATCCTGGCTCGGGCGTCAAGAACACGCGCATGAAGACAGGCAAGGACGCCTCCGGACAGATGGTCTTCGAGCCGTGCGACGACTACAAGGGCGACTTCGCGCGAATTTATATGTATGTTGCCACCTGTTATTCCGACGTCAATTGGCAGCGGCAGAGCGACCTGGGATGCACACTCAACAAAGGCGACTGGCCTACCTTCAACTCGCAGGAGTTCATAAACCTGCTGCTGAAGTGGTGCCGCGAAGACCCCGTGTCCGACTGGGAGCGAACACGCAACGAGCGCGTTTATGCCGAGCAAGGCAACCGCAACCCCTTCGTGGACTATCCTTCGTTGCATGAATATATCTGGGGCGACAGCATCGCTTACGCTTTCGACGTCAATGCGCCTCACGGTCAGGAGGGCTTCGACCCCGACGACCTGCCCCTCGGCCCCGACTACCCTGTGGAACCTGATGTTCCCGACGATCCTAGTGATCCCGACAATCCCGAAGCAGAGTCGGGCACAATCAAATTTGCAGAACTAACGTGGACGCCGACTACTCATCCCGATTATGGCCCTGGCTTCACGGCTACGGCCCTCGGGCTTACGCTGAGCTATTATAAAGGTGAGTCGAATGTTGCCCCGGTTAATGTCTCTGAATATGGCGAGTTCCGCTTTTACGACAAGTCGGTGTTCATCATCGAAGGAGCTGAAATCCTCGGCGCAACCTTCTATGACAACGGCGGCTCGAAGAGCGACTGCTCTGTAATCATCAACGGCAAGTCCTATTCGTTCACCAATAAGGAATTCTCTTGGACTGGTTCTATGCAACCGTTTATCTGTCAGGCCAACAAGCAGATTCGAATGTCGTCGATGGACGTCATCGTGGCTAAGCAAGACCTCCCTGACGTCATAGCTCCATTTTCTCTGTCGCCCGCAGTGGGCCCTAACGCGGTCTTCGATGTCAACGGCCAATATGTAGGGCGCCAGCTCCCTTTGCGGCGAGGTACGTACATTGTCCGTCGTGGCGGTAAAACCTTCAAGCAAATAGTGAAATAGCCCCCGACCGTAATGCGCTACTTCATAGAACTCAGTTACGACGGCACGGCCTACCACGGCTGGCAGATCCAGCCCAATGGCGCGAGCGTGCAGGAAACGCTGCAGCAGGCATTGAAGATGCTCTTGCGCACGGACGTGGCCGTGACGGGGGCCGGGCGCACGGATGCTGGCGTGCATGCGGCCATGATGGTGGCGCATTTCGACTTTGAAAATCCACTCCCGACGCCCCCCGCCAGAGAGGGGGATGCAAGGCAGACGGCTCTTGATTATCTAACATACCGCTTGAACGGTGTCCTGCCTCATGACATCGCCATTCATAGCATCTACCCCGTGGCCGATGATATGCACGCCCGTTTCTCGGCTCGTGCGCGTACGTATTATTATTACGTGCACACGCGCAAGTCGCCTTTCCTGCGCGACCGCTCATGGCGCCTGGTGAGCACGCCCGACTTCGAAGCCATGAACCGTGCGGCGGCTACGTTGCTCGAGTATGAGGACTTCACGAGTTTCTCGAAGGTCAACACCGACACGAAGACCAACATCTGCCACGTCACCTCAGCACGCTGGGTGCAGCTCAGCGACTACGAGTGGCGCTTCGAGATTACCGCCGACCGCTTCCTGCGCAACATGGTGCGCGCCATCGTAGGGACGCTTATGGAGGTGGGGCGCGGCACGCTCTCGCTCGACGCCTTCAGCCAGGTCATTGAGCAGAAGAACCGTTCAGCAGCAGGCGATAGCGTGCCCGCCCGTGGGCTGTTTCTGCAAGATGTTAAATATTGAGACGCAACAGCCCCCCGGCCCTCCTGTTAGGGAGGGGGAGAGCCTGCGGGCAGTCAGTCAAGTTCTCTCTAATGAAATTATATTATCATAACATATTAAAACAATCTATGCGATAGCCTCCTCCCCTCCCTAACGGGAGGTGTCGGGGGTGGGTCTGTTATGTGGTTAGTACTCGCTTTCCTTTCAGCAACTTTGCTCGGCTTCTACGACGTCGCTAAGAAGCAGGCGCTGCGCGATAGTCCCGTCATACCGGTGCTGACGCTCAACACCTTCTTCTGCTCGCTAATCTTCTTGCCTCTGGTGGTGTTCTCGGCTGCTGGGGTCATCGGCGAGGAGTCGTTGTTCTACGTCCCCGTCTGCGGTTGGGCGGTGCACAAGTATATCGTGCTGAAGGCGGTGATTGTTCTGGCGTCGTGGCTTTGCGGCTACTTCGCCATGAAGAATCTGCCGCTGACGCTTGTGGGGCCTATCAACGCCACGCGCCCCGTGATGGTGATGTTCGGCGCCATCGTCGTCTTTGGCGAGCGGCTGAATGTCTACCAGTGGACGGGTGTGATACTGGCCATCGTGGGCTACTATCTCCTTCGCCGCAGCGGCAAGAAAGAGGGCATCGATTTCCGTCGAAACCGTTGGATTGTGTTGGCGGTGCTCGGTGCGGTGTTCGGTGCCGTAAGTGCGCTCTACGATAAATTCCTGCTGGCGCCCGTGGGCAAGGGTGGGGTAGGGCTCGACCGTATGGCCGTGCAGAGCTATTTCATGTTCTATCAGTTTCTTATGCTGGTGACCTTCTGGATGACGACCCACCGCCATCAAACCCACCCCCGACCTCTCCAAGACCCACCCCAGACGAGGGCCTTCCCCCGCTCAATCCTCTGGATCTTCCTCGTCTCCCTGTTCCTTTCCGCCGCCGATTTTGTTTACTTCTACGCTCTGAGTCTGCCCGAAGCCCTCATTTCTGTCGTTTCGATGATTCGCCGAGGCAGCGTGCTGGTGAGCTTTGGCGTCGGCGCCCTCATCTTCCACGAGAAGAACCTGTGGTCTAAGGCCTTGGATCTCGTTCTGTTGCTGCTCAGTATGGTCTTCCTATATCTCGGTTCGCGCTGACGAGGCCCTTTATACTATTTCGGAAAAATATTATTCATCAATTCATTCATAAAAACAATTAAACACGCTTGTGAAAAGACATTTATTCCTTCTTGCAGCCGCCCTCTTCGCTGCTCTCCTGCCGGCTCGCGCCGCCATCGAACCCACCGACACTCAGATGTGGTGGGGCTATTACACTGACAGCGATGCTGCCGCTATCGACTACAGCCGCGGACTGGGCTTCGGCTCGGCCTCGACGTTCGACGTCGCCATATTCGTTCCTATGACCGACCGCTTCGTCAGTGGCAGTACAATTAATGCCCTGCGTTTCTGGCTCGGCCCTGATGTCTCGATGATCTCGGGAAATGCCACCGTTTGGATTTCAACGCAGCAACCCACCGATATCACTGCGGCTGACTACGTCCAGACCGTGGACAGGTCAACGCTGGCTCAGGGCCCCAATGACATAGCTCTCTCGACGCCTTTTGCCGTCAATGGCAGAGATCTTTATGTCGGCTTCAGTTTCTCGACGCGAACAAGTGCCTATCCGCTCCTTTGCAATGGCACTGACGTCCCAAATGCTTTCTACTTCCGCCACAACGGCGGCGAGTGGTACGATTTCTCCGGGCAGAACTACGGCAAACTGGCTCTGCAGCTGCTGCTCGATGGCGGCGACTACCCCAAGGACTGCGCGGCGGCCATAGACTTCGGGCGACATATTGTGCTTCAAGGCAACCGAGGCTACGCCAGCCTCAGCTTTAAGAATGCCGGCTCAAATCCTATAACGAGCATCAGCTATACCCTCAGCACCGACGGCGCTGCTGCTGCAGAGCAGACCGTGACGGTAGAGCCGGTGGGCTTTGGCGACAGCAAGACTATTACCGTAGACTTGGGCGTGGCCGACGAGGCACGTAAATACATCAAAGAGATTACGATTACTAAAGTGAACGGCAACGACAACACCGAGCAGCAGCGCACAGCCCACGGCGACCTCTTGGGCATCAGCAGCAAGCCCGAGCTGCTACCTGTCGTGGAAGAGTTTACGGGCACGTGGTGCGGCTATTGCCCCTACGGCACCGAGGGTATGCGAGCCGCTCACGCCGCCTATGGCGACCGTGTAGTTCTCATCGCCGTGCACAACGGCGACGTGATGCAGATTAGCGCCTACGACGCCGTCGTCAACCGCTATGCCAGCGGTTTCCCTAGTTCGCAGATCTGCCGCTCTGGCACATCGTACTACCCCTACTACCTCAAGAACTACCTCACTAGTTTCTTTGACCGCGCCACGCAGGCATCGCTCGAACTCGAAGCCGCCTGGACCGACGAGGCGCAGACGGCCGTGGAGTTCCGCACTACGAGCCGTTTTTACTACGATGGCGACTACGAGCAGTACGGCCTGGCCTTCGTGCTCGTGGAGGACGGCCTTAAGGGCAGCGGCTCGCGCTGGGCACAGACGAACTACTTGAGCGGACAGTCGGTGGGCGATGATATGAGTTTCTGGAGCAAGGCCGGCAGCCCCGTTATGAATCTGGAGTACGATCACGTGGCCGTGGCGGCTTGGAGCACCGTCAATGGTGTTAGTGGTTCCGTGGAGAGTTCCGTTAGAGACGGTGAGTCGCAGAGCTACACTTTCGTGGGGGACATCAGCGCTTCGACGCTCATTCAAGATAAATCTAAGCTCACGGCCGTAGCCCTGCTCATCGACCGTACCGACGGCACCATCGTCAATGCCGCACAGGCAGCCATTGCAGACGTATCCACTGCCATCGACGCCATCGCTTCCGATCCCACAACCGCCGTCACAGACTACTACAGCCTCGATGGCAAGCGCCTCAGCGCCCCTGCCCGTGGCATCAACATTGTGCGCTACCACGGTGGCCGCAGCGGCAAGGTCGTAGTCAAGTAGAACTCTCAGCAGCCGCAATCAGCGGTAAACACGTTCCTGTTAGCTGTTTGCTTGCTGTTCGTTCGCTTGCTGTTAGGTTAATCCCCATACCCCTTTATTCATTTTACAAAAAAATACTGTCCGCTGTATGTTAGCGGACAGTATTTTTTTTGCGTCAAGCGATGTGCGTCAGCGCGTGTTTACTTCAACATGGTGGGGTTCGCGAGTGCATCGCGCCAAGTCCCTTTCTTGAACACAGGCGGTAGCGGCTGCTCCTGCTTGTTGTGAAGCTCCTGCGCGTCGGTGTTCTCGCCGCGTTGCCGTATCTTGGCTCCTTTGCCTACGGCCTCGGCATACTCAGCGCGGCCCTTGGCGTCGAACTTCACAAAGGTCTCATAGTCGTAGCTCCAGTCGGGGCCTTCGCTCTCCTGCATGACGTATTTGTAGATGGCTTCGCGCGACGGCGCGTTGAACGGAATATCGTTGTAGCGCATCATGCTGTTCTGCGTGGGTCGGTAGATGCCGTAGTTGAAAGTGCCGGAGCCTTCGTAGGTCCCTAATCCCTCGGCGGCGTAGCGGCTGTCGGCGGCGAGGCGTGCCCAGCGCGTCTGGCTGACGTCGGCATGCATGTCGATGTTTGCGCCGCAGCCGTAGCTGCTCCACATCTCTTCGTAGTAGTCCTTTACCGCATCCGTGGCTGTGCTGCCCGCCTCTTCTACATACTCGTCGTACAGGCGTCCTATGCCGTGGCCGCCTCCCTCGTGGTTGAGCACCTTGTTAATGCCCGTAAGCATGAAGGCCGAATAAGAATTGTCATCATACATAAACGTGAAACTGCGTCCGGCGTTCATCGTATTGTAAACGATGTTCACGCGCATGGGGCGGTCGGGAATTAGGGCCGTCACCTTCTGCGCGTAGGCGAAGGCATCGGCGTCGCTCGTAATAGCCTGCTTGGTGCCTTCGTACATCTCTGCGTTCTGCGACACGGCCTTTACGGCATACACGTTGAAGCGGTTGCGCAACGAAGTGTAGGGCTCGTAGGCAAAGAACTGCTCCATGGCCTCCCGCATCTTGCGTTCGTACAGGCCTCCCGGCTCCATGTCCTTGTCCACGAAGCAGTTGCCCACGAAAACGATGTCCACGCCCTTGCCCACGCTGGCTTTCTGAAGCGTCATCACTTCCCCGTCGCGCGAGTAGTCGGTGGAAGCATACGGCGTGAAGTCGATCGAGCCGAACTTCTCTGCCAGCACGTCGAACACCTTCTGGTCGCGCGTGCTTTCGTAAGTGTCCTCGGCCTTGCCGTTCTCATCCATGATACTGCTGAAGACGATGTTCCCTTCGCGGTCTATCAGGTTAATGTAATTTATGTAGGCATAATATCGCCCTATGTAATTCTTGAAAGATGCCGGGTCGAGGTTGAGCCACGTGATGTCGTTCTGGTGGAGGAAATCGTTGACCGCCTCGGCATTGCCGGGCGCCATGCCAAGCACCTCGAACCCCTTGTCCTTATACTCGCTATATGCTTTCTTGAGCTTGTCGGTAAAATCTCCCCGGGATGAAGAGTAGTTGAAGATCAGCGTGTATTGGTTGTTCTTGTAGACGTCGGTCGTTTCCAGCTGATTGCCGCTTAAGTCGGTAACAGGAAATATGTAGCCGGGGATGGTGGGCACGTTCAAGTGGCCGCCTTGAGGAATGATGCAATCCCACATCACGTGGAAGTTGGGGTGATTGACAATCTCCTCGGGCACATCGCCGCTGAGGTCGTTTTCACTTATACGCAAGCCGTTCTTGTCGTCCATAAGGTTGGCCAGACTCGCCGGCATAGGACCCGTCAGATGGTTGCGCTCGGCATAGAAACAGCTCATCAACGGCTGCGCGCCTAAGCCCTCAGGCAGGTTCCCTGTTATTTGATTCTCAAATATTTCCACTCTGCTCAGAGTCAAGTCCCGAGCCCATTGTTGGGGGAGGCTTCCCGACAAATCGTTCGTACTCAGATTATATATATTTACGGCTCCTAAGCGTTGGAATACATCGTCCGACGGCAACGCGCCCTTAAGGCCATTGTTTTGAAGATTAATGTAACTGGGGTAAGGGCGGCCAAAGGTTTGCACGCCAAACCATTCATCGATGGGCTTGTCGGAACACCAGTTCGTGTTGTTGTTCCAATGGTCGCCATCGGTGGCGTTGTAGAAGTCAATGAGCGCCTGACGTGCCTGTGCCATAGACTCCTCTTGAGGGACGAACACTACGCGCTCGACGTTGTCTGCAGCGTAAGGCCTGTTCCAATCCGGCGTTACCCATTTGATTTTGCCGTCGATGAATCGGGGCGATGGGGGGCTATTAACGAGGTCGGTAACGAGTGTCTCGCCGTTCGTGAGTTGATACTCCATGAGCTGACCAATATATTTCTCCTGGGAAAGGAGCGTCGTGCAGGCTGCTACAGCCACCGCGACGAAAAGACCGAACCGCTTCATCGTTTTACAAACTTTGTGGTTTTGGTGCCTTGCTTAATCATATAGACGCCCTTGGGCAGAACGTCGGCGCTGCGGTGCTTGCCAAGGTAGAGGCCGCTGAGGGTGTATACTCCGTTCGCCGCGGGATCAACTACAGCCTGTATTGCATCTACAAGCTCTATCTTGGTGTACATCTGCTTAATCTGACTGGCCCGAAGAGCGATGTCCTGACTGCCCTTGGGTTGTATGATGAGCAGCATATTGGAATCCTCGTCCTGATTCCATGCAAAGTTAGGGGAGTCATCGGTGACGGGCACTTTCACTATCTCGCCATCGATTTTCTCAACATATAAAAATGCCTGCTCAGTCTTCTGCCCACGGGCGCTGAGGGGTAAGCCGAGGAACAGCGCTGCCAGCAGTCCTATGCTTAAGAAGTGGTAAAATGTTGTTTTCATAGGCTAATGTTTATTAACTCGGTAGCAAAAATAAACATTAGCTACATTCCCTCCAAAAAATAAGCACTTTTTCTTTAAAAAAAGTAGAAATTCCACTTTAATTATATTGCCGTTGGCAAACATAGCATTTCATGCACGACATCTGTGTTCGCCGTTCGCTCGCTTGCCGTTCGCCCGCCTCATTCCCATTTTCTTACAGCCCTGCTCCCCCCGAAGGTCCGGGGGATGGGCCTCTCTTCCCCTTTGAGGGGCTTCATCAAAACTTCCACCACGACCGTTTGCGCAGCTTCTTGGCGTGCCCTAAGGGATCGAGTTCTTCGGTGATGATCTCTTCGAATGTCTTGTGTTCGTGGATGATGCGGTAGATGGTGCCCCAGTCAGGAAGGCCACCTACGTTGCGGTCGTCAATCCACATGTCCACCTTCAGCTTGCGCGTGAAATTCTCGTTGCGAGTGATGTCCTCCTCGGGGAAGTCGCGGTTGATGGCATAGAACTCCAGCCCGCGCTCGCGGCACCAATTGATGGCATCGTCGAGCAGCTCGCCCTCGCGCACCGTCCAGAGAATGAGACGGTGGCGCTCCTCAACGAGCATCTTCAACGTACTCACGGCGAAAGGTATCTCCTCGCCAATGTCAGGATAGCGATGGCGCACGATGGTGCCATCGAAGTCTACGGCTATTGTCATGTGTAATATCAGTTTTTGCGGCGCAAAGTTACAATATTATAGCCGTTTTCAACGAATTATCCCTGATTTTTTTGCCTGCGTGGCAGAATTATGTTATTTTTGCCGTCTGTAAGGACAAACGGATATAATGATTCGTAGATATTTTCAGATATTATTGACGGGCCTTGTCCTGTCCGCAGTGCCGGCAGCTGCCACGGCGCAGGAGGTGGCATCGAGACCTCTGATGCGCGACGTCTTTGCCGCCATGCCCGACAGCCTCTTGCCGGCCGTTTCCAAGAACAACCGTCTCGACTGCATCGACTTCATCGAGAACGGACTCGAGGCTAAGGTGCGTAACGCCTTCGACGACTATGTCATCCTCGAGGCTCTGACCTCTGACTACGCTCGTTTCCGCACCAGTGCCGCCTCGGTGATGGAACTGAAACTCTTGCCGCAGAGCGACTCCACTGCTGTGCTCTGCATGGTAACTACGGCTGAATGTGGCGAGCAGGATTCCCCGACGCGTATCGAGGACTCTGCCATCAGCCTGCTCACGTCCGACTGGACGACTGCATCTGCCGATGTGCTCAGTTCCGAGGCATCAGTAAACAGTTGCATCGGTGCCTTGGAGTTCTTCACAGATGAAGTGCCAGACAGCCTTCGCCACGACTATGAGCAGGCGAAGGCCTCGATAGCTGACTTCCACCCCGTGCACTTGCAACTCTCGGCTGATAATGTCACGTTGACGCTCACCTTGCAGACGGGGCTGTTGGACGTCAACGAGAAGAAAGCCCTCGAAGGTCGCTTGCGCACTATCACCATGAAATGGGATGGCCAGAGTTTCATCCGCCAATAACTTGTCATCGCTTATGTCGCGGTTCTTTTTTTGCATCACGCTCTTCTTGATGCCGTTCTTGACCATGGCGCAGTCCGACAGCCTTCAACACAAGCTTCGCTTGGGGCGCAGCAGCTTCGGGCAGAAATTGCTGAGAGCCGACAGCATACTCACGATGAGCTACAACAAAGGCAACTACGACACCACCTATATTCGCCGGCCTAAACACCCAATCACCGTGAAGGTGCGCTACAACGTCTCGGGCAGCGGCATTTTCAGCAATGGGGTCATCAACGGCAACGACTATCGCTGCCACGCGACGACCTCTTACCAGAATACCGGCAGTCTGGCATTCGCCTACCGTGGTATTGCAGTGGCCTTCGCCGTGAATCCCGCCAAGCTCTTTGGCAAGGACAAGAGCAAGAGCTTCAATTTCACCATGTATTCCAACCGCTACGGCATGGATCTTGCTTACCAGAACAGTAACCAGTACTCAGGCTGGGCCGAGTACGACGGCGTGCGCGAGAACTTCGCCACCGACATCGTGCGCACGCGCTTCACCGACATGAATGCCTACTACGCTTTCAACTTCCGCAAGTTCTCGTACCCCGCAGCTCTCACCCAGAGTTACATACAACGGCGAAGCGCAGGCAGCTGGCTCTTGGCACTCTCGTGCCTCAACGGCAAGATGGAGGTATCTAAGACAGAGACAGATGCCCGCGTGCCGGAAGTAGATATGCGCATTCTCGACATAGGTCTTGGCGGAGGTTATGGCTACAACTGGTGCCTGCCACACCGTTGGATGCTCCACGGCTCCTTCCTGCCCACTGTCGTCGTGGGGCCGTTCAGCAAGATGACTGTCAACGGTGAGGACCACCATATAAAGTATTCCTTTCCGGAGCTCATCTTAACGGAGCGCATCTCAATTCTTCATTATCTCAATGACCGCAATTTCCTAAACCTCACCTTCGTCAACTACGGCTCCATCCACGGCACCTCCAAGCACTTGAGAAACGTACACAACAAATGGCGCCTGCGCATCTGCTATGGAATGCGCTTCTGAGGAAAACAAAGCAGCCCCCGTCGAGTGAACGACGGGGGCTGCTTATAGTGCCAGACGCAAGCGTGATGTCCTACTTGCGGCTGCGAGCGTAGCGGCTCATGAACTTGTCGACGCGACCGGCGGTGTCGACGAGCTTGCTCTTACCAGTGTAGAAGGGGTGCGAGCTGCTGGAAATCTCGAGCTTCACTACGGGATAAGTCTCGCCTTCAAACTCCACGGTGTCGTTGGTCTTAGCAGTGGAGCGGCTCAGGAACATGTCGCCATTGCTCATGTCCTTGAACACTACTGGGCGATAGTTGTCGGGATGGATTCCTTGTTTCATTGTTTTGTTTGAGTAGATAGTGCCGGGCTTGTGTACCGGCGGATTTATACTGTGCCGGGCTTGTGTACCGGCGTTATTTCCACGAAATGCGGCGCAAAGGTACTGCTTTTCCCTGAAACGGCCAAACTTTCAGCCACTTTTCTTCACTCCGACCCGCTATTCGCTTCATGTAGAGAGCTTGAAATATGATTAATCAACGTTCCCAAACTATTTTTGCCTATCTGTGGTCTATGCGCAGCGAAATAGACAAAACGTTCATCATGGATAATCAAAGTGTAAGTGAGATAGCTCGTTATCATCCTTTAATTATCCTTTTTGGCATCCACCATGTGTTTAGAATGTAAAAATCAATACAAAAAGGGGCAATCTCCGAGGAAATCGGCGCTCTTTGCATCGTTAGTCTGTGATAAATGGACGCTTAAAGTGGTGATTGTTAGTCTTTACTGGAAGCCCCAGGCATTGCGCACGACGGCGCTTTCTACGGCGTTCTCAATCTGGTCGGGCAGGTTGCAGAAGAAATCTAAGCCTGTCTTGGCTTCCAACTCATCGATGCTGACGATGTACGGTGCCACGTTCTTTTCGTCGGCGTAGTTCGAGCGGTGCTCCATCCAGAAGCCGATGGCCTTGTAGCCGCCATTAGTGGTATTCTTGTTCTTACAGAGGATGGCCATGAAGAAGTACTTGGGTACGAGCAGCTGCAAGGCTGTTCCCTTGCGCACGTATTCCAGGATATTCTCGTCTTTGTCGATGGTACCGCCCTTGACGACGTAGAGCGTGTCGCGGAAAGCGGCGTTGTTCCACGACCGCACTTTGGTTTCGAGTGTCGCCCAGATGCCTCCGTTGAAGCTGTAGAGCTGTGGCTGCATGTTGGAGTAGAGGAAGGTCTGGCGGTTCGCTTCGAGCGAGTTCCAGCGGTCGGCCGAAGCGCATATGTGTCCGCGCGTGTAGCCCGAGCCGCTGTAGTGGCTGCTGGTGGTGCGGTACATCTCTGGGATATCGTAGTCCTCGATGAAGTTGTCTTCGCGCCTGACGTAGCCTCCGCTGTTCGTGTTGTCCCATCTGAATGCTGACCAGCGTTGCGCTTTCTTGGCGAGGCTCCATTCGACGCAGTAGTTGATCTGCCCCGAGCTCAGCCGCTTGACGAGGAACATATTCGCCACGCCGCCTTGTAGCTTAGGCATTTCCATCCGGCCGGCTTCGGGGTGCTCGCCCGTCTTGTTGGCGTTGGTGTTGATGGTAAGTGGGTCTTTGTTGTCGTCATCGTCCGACGAGCAGCTCCATAGCACTGCTGTTGCTGCTATGATGACTGCGAGTGCGGCTATCAGGGTGAGATTCTGCTGTTTCATCTTGTGTTCGGTTATGGTGAGAAAAAGTGGGGTACCAATGGTCGGGCTCTTGGGCGGAGTCTGAACATTGCTACGGCAGGGCAAAGGTACGTTGATTCTTTGATAATCACAATTTTTGGGCGTAAAATTTGTGCAAAAAGGGAAATATTTATAGGAGAGGAGCTCCGGCTTCGACGAGCAGCAGCGCCCCTACATCGGGACTCGCAAAAGAAGCTCGTAGTGTTGATGCCGCACCTGAACAGCCGCCCAGAGGGCGAGACGGCGCGCATGAAGGTGGAGGCGTGAGCGCCTCAGCCCGACAGAAAAGAAGAATCCCCGCAGTCAGCAGCGAGAGCTGGCTGCGGGGATTTCTGATGAATATATCCGACTTCTCGGAAAGATGATTATTTCTTAGTGATGGTGTAGTCGTCGATGAGGACGTCCTTGCCGGGGTTCTTGGAGTTCATGACGACTAGGCAGATGGTGGTCTTGGCGCTGAGGGTGAATTCATACTCCACCTTAACCCACTCGCTTGTCGTGAGGTCGTTGACGTAGCCGCCGTAGACGTAGCTGCCCACGCTGCCGTCGGCCTTCAATGGAACGTAGCCGGGATTGACTCTGCCGCCTTCGCTGGTGGCTGCCTTGGCGTAGAACGTGACGGCATAGGTGCCTGCTTCGAGGGACATTTCCTCGTAAGCCAGACGCATGTTGCCGCTGGTGGCGCCGCCGACCTTCACGGAATAGCTGCCGCTGTGAGCATCGGTGCTCTGTGATAGTGTGGCGTTGCTGGCATTGGAAGCGCCCTTCCAACCGGTGGGCTGGCTGCCTGACCATGTCTCGAAGTCGCCGTTGGCAAAATCGGCGAGGGTCTTGACGTCAGTGTCGCCGCCGGGCGTGTCACCACCGCCACCGCCTTGGTCACCATCGGTGATGCCATTGATGCTGTAGAGGTAGCCGTGGTCTTGTCCTTCCTTACCTGCTACGGTCTCGGGAGTATTGCCCTGATAGTTGGTAAGTTTGGCATAGACTACGAGTTCGTCGCCTACGGCAATCTGCTTGTCGCCTGTAGTCCATTTCCTGTTGCCGAGGTAGTAGGCACGGAATACTTGGAACTGGCCTGCTGTGGTGCCGTCATCGGAGATGTAGCATGTGACATTGCCGTACTGTGTGCCGAACTGCTCTTTGATGCTTACGACTTTACCCTTGATGTAAAAGGGCTTATCGTTTTCCTGTCCAGAAGCTAAGGCGCTGGCTATTGCAGCAGCAGCAGCTCCGTTGTAGGGGTCAGCGAGTGTTCCGCTACCCTTTGCTTCACCTGGCTCGGGGGTGGGCGGTGTAGC
>CAJOLI010000015.1 GCA_905235285.1 uncultured Bacteroidaceae bacterium | reverse complement strand
ACTGTAAGCTTATCGTCCCCGCAGGCAAGCGCCAGGCATACATCGACGCCGGCTGGACCACCGACATCTTCCGTGGCGGCGTCGTCGAGGCAGAGAGCGACCATGACAGCTTCGATGTCAACGGCGACGGACAGGTCACCATTGCCGACGTCACGAAGTTGGTAAACAAGATCTTGGGCAAGGAGTAGCAAGCGCAATAGCAATTTGACACGATAAGATACAATCGAGTGGGAGGTGAACACTAATCAGAGGTGTTCACCACCTACTCGATTTCCCAATATATGCTGCTATAGGGCACAGAACGAAGCGTATAGGGCAGGGATGGGTTTAAGTTGAGCCAATGGGGCTTATTATCAAGGGGTTGTGTGGGAGAAGACTGTTGTGGCGGTGTAAAACGAAATGTTTACATTGGTTTACGTGAGGTTTACGTTTGGGGGTGGTTTGTTTACGCTATTAGGTCATTAAGTTTACGTATAATGGGCTGCACGTTTACGCGTGTGGCCTTTTTTGTTAGTGTGTGGGTAAATTCGGGTAGTCAGATGATGGTCAGCCCATCAATAAGGTACAAGGAAGATACGTTATAGACAATAATAAAAGCGTTGTAAATCAAGGACTTACAACGCTTTTTCTCTTTTTGGCTGCTTAATGACCTGTTTGGGGTGATGTTTGATTGACTACCCTAAAAGTCATCAGTTTTGCTCTCAGCGGAGAGAGAGGGATTCAAACCCCCGGAACGGACAAGCCGTTCACCGGATTTCGAGTCCGGCCCAATCGGTCACTCTGGCATCTCTCCAAAAGAATGCTCTCTTTCGATTGCGGATGCAAAGGTAGGAATTAATTCATAATCTGCAATTCATAATTCATATTTTTTTTCGTTTAGCCATGTTTTTTCGCCCTGCAGGCCTGGTTGGTTCCACTTTTTTTGCTCCTGCAGTCAGTTTGCAACACAGTTGCAGCGCATAAGCCGTACCTTTGCAGACGAAAACAAGCAGGCGTACGTGCCTATGGCTACAGTTTATCGGCTTGAGCTATAAAACTTATGTAATTATGGATACATTACTCACACTTCTCGAACACTATTGTGAAGCCTTGGTCATGATGACGGCCGAGATGGCTCCTTACCTCCTGCTGGGCTTCTTCATCGCAGGACTCCTGCGCACGTTTGTCCCCAGGACAATCTATTCTCGTCATCTGGCTCCTCGCAACATGAAGAGTGTCGTCAAAGCCGCTGCCATAGGTGTGCCACTGCCCCTCTGCTCTTGTGGCGTCATCCCTACGGCCGTAGGCCTGCGCAAGGAAGGCGCCAGCCATGGTGCCTGTGCGAGTTTCCTAATCGCCACGCCTCAGACGGGCGTCGATTCCATTGCCGCCACCTACTCGCTCATGGGCCTGCCTTTCGCTATTGTCCGCCCGATAGCAGCTCTCTTCACGGCCATGTTCGGCGGATGGTTAGTAAATAAGTACGCGCGCGAGGATGAGGCTCTTTCCGAAGAGGCAGTCAAGTCCGGCGAACACGACCACTGCGATTGCGGCCATGAGCATCACAGCCACGATGAGCACTGCGATTGTGGCCACGAGCATCACAGCCACGATGAGCACTGCGATTGTGGCCACGAGCATCACAGCCACGATGAGCACTGCGGCTGCGGCCACGAACATGGCAGTCACGACGAACAGCCTACCACGTTCTGGCAAAAGCTCGGCGGCGCCCTCGACTACGCCTTCGTCGACATGATGCAGGACGTAGGCAAATGGCTTATAATAGGTTTGCTGATAGCGGCTCTCATCACTGTGGCTGTGCCCAACGAGTGGCTCGCAGCCTTGCACGAATATAAGCTGCTGAATATGCTCATCGTCCTGGCTGTGGCCATACCTATGTATATCTGCGCCACGGGCAGCATACCGATTGCCGTTTCGCTTATGGCTAAAGGTTTGACGCCCGGTGCCGCCCTCGTGCTACTCATGGCCGGTCCGGCCGTTAATACGGCTTCGATGCTCGTCATAGGCAAGGTTTTCGGCCGTCGTACGCTCTGGCTTTACATCGCGGCGATAGTGATCGGCGCCATCCTGTTCGGACTTGGTATAGACTACCTGCTTCCTCAGAATTGGTTTGCGGTGCAGAGCAGTATCGCGGCCTCAGAGCATTGCGCCCACTGCCTCACGCTTGTCGACTGGCTTTGGATAATTCTCCTCGTAGCGCTCCTGCTCAATGCTTTCTGGCAGCAGCATCACGGCCACGCCTGTTCGTGTGGCCATAGCCACGACATGGGACACGTTCACGAATCGTCGTGCCACCATGACGACAGCCAGCACAGCGGCAACAGCCACGGCCATGATGAGTGTGGCAGCCATGCCGGGGAGCACGATGCCGAGTTTTCCGCAGATGGTGCTTCTCCCGTTGCCATCTATTCCGTCAAGGGGATGTCGTGCAACCACTGTAAGGCCAACGTTGAACGTGCCATCAGCGGTGTGGCAGGCGTTGAGAGCGTCAGCGTGGACCTGCCGTCGGCCACGGCCACCGTCAGAGGCGCTCACGACGCTGCCGAGCTCATCAATCGTGTGAAGAGCTGCGGCTACGATTCGGAATTACTTTGACTTTACTGCTACATGGCTTATAGCCATATTCATCTGCTTACACCCGCTGCGGACCCTCTGCAGCGGCTTTTTTCTTTAGTACGCAGTATGTTTTTTCTTTTTATTCTTTCGGGCTGACGTAAAAAACATTACCTTTGTGGCGCAAAACCTTTACTTATGCTATAATGACAACACTTCTTTCTACTCTCTTACTGACGGCAGCCTTTGCCTTCGGCAGCGCAGAAGGCAACGATGAGGTTCGTAGCATTACCGCCGTAAAGCGCGTTAGCGTAGATGCCCCTGCGGGCACTGTGCCTCGCCTGCCTTATCGCCTATGGGTTACTTATTCCGACGGCAGCAAGGAGTACCGGCAAGTGCGGTGGCAGAACGCCGCTCCGGCCGTCGAGCAGGAGCAGACGGGTCGCCAGCCAGGCGAGCGCTACAGCGTCACTGGATATATCCTTGGGGACAACACCACTACGTTGGGCCTGCCCGTAGAGGCCCACGTCAACGTCGTCAGCGGCAACTATGCCACGCCGTCGAATGTGCCGTTGGCAGAGCCTTTGCCACTGGACAAGGTCACTATCGACGGCGACAACCGCCTGACCCACAACCGCGACCTCGACATCGAACAATTGCTCTCGCTCGACGTCAGACAGCAACTTTACAACTACCGCGACACTTACGGGCTGCCCACCGAAGGCTACCCCGAGGCCGACGGCTGGGACTCGCCCACGACGAAGCTTAAGGGCCACGGCAGCGGCCACTATATGAGCGCTATGGCAATGGCTTATGCCTCGTGTCCCGACGCCGCCAAGCGTGCCCGCCTGAAGGAGAATCTGCGCACGATGGTCGATGAGCTGCGTCGCTGCCAAGAACGCACCTTCGTCTTCGACGAGGCACTCGGCCGCTACCGCGAGGCCCGCGACCTGGCTCCCGAGGCCGAGCTGCGCGAGCTCAAAGGCACTTGGGCTGATTTCGACGAGTATAAGAAGGACTACGCCCACTACGGTTACGGCTATCTCAATGCCATACCCGCCCAGCACTGCGTGCTCATCGAGATGTACCGCGCCTACAACAACGAGCAGTGGGTGTGGGCCCCATACTATAGCGTCCACAAGCAGCTGGCCGGCCTCATCGACATCGCTAATTATGTCGACGACAAGGCTATCTCCGACAAAGCTCTGCTCATAGCCAAGGACATGGGCCTGTGGGTATGGAACCGTCTCCACTACCGCACCTTCGTCGATGCCCAGGGCACTCAGGCCGAGCGCCGCGCACGCCCAGGCAACCGCTACGAGATGTGGAACATGTACATCGCGGGCGAAGTAGGCGGTATGGCCGAGTCGCTGGCACGCCTCGCGGAGATGGTGAAGGAAGTCGAGGCCAGCTCCCACCTTCTCGAGGCCGCCACGTTCTTTGACAGCCCCGCCTTCTTCGACCCGCTGGCCAAGAACGCAGATGCCATACGCACACGCCACGCCAACCAGCACATCCCCATGGTCACCGGAGCGCTGCGTGCTTTCCGCGCGGGCGCGGGCGACTATTATTATAATGTGGCGCAGAACTTCTGGACGATGGTTCAGGGTCGCTACCGCTACGCCATGGGCGGCGTGGGCAACGGCGAGATGTTCCGCCAGCCCTACACGCAGATCCTCTCGATGTGCACTAACGTAGGCACCGACTGGCGCGACCGCTCGACCTACCCCGAGCCGACGCTCAACGAGACCTGCTGCGCCTATAATCTGGCAAAGCTCACCAAAGATCTCAACTGCTTCAACCCCGACGATGCCCGCTATATGGACTATTACGAGCGCGTGCTCTACAACCAAATCATCGGCTCGCTTAACCCGCATCGCTACGCTGTGCTCTATCAGTATGCCGTAGGCCTCGACGCCTCTAAGCCTTGGGGCAACGAGACTCCTCAGAGCACCTGCTGCGGCGGCACGGGCGTCGAGAACCACGTGAAGTATCAGGAGGCTGCTTACTTCGTCGGCGCCGACTCGCTCTGGGTGGCGCTCTACATACCATCGACCGCCCGCTGGGACGAGCGTGGCGTGGTGTTGCATCAGGAGTGTGAGTGGCCGGCTCAGGCTTCTACGATCCGCTTCTCCGCTTGCCGCAAGCCCGTCGTCGTGAAACTGCGCACACCATATTGGGCCACACAAGGCTTCGACGTCCGCGTCAACGGCAAGAGCGTCGCCAGTCGCTACCAGCCAGGCTCCTACGTCACGCTGCCAGCCCGCCGCTGGCAAGAGAGCGACCGCATAGAGGTCGTCATGCCGTTCACCATGCATTTAGACTTCGGCCCCGACAAGATGGAGGTTGCAGCCACAGGCAAGAACCAACCGCGCACGCGCTTCACTCCGGCCTGGTGCGGTGCCGTCATGAGCGGTCCGCTCGTGCTGGCCGCCCAAGGGCTGAAGACGTGGGACGATGCGACGTTGGACATGACGAATGATGAATTACGAATGACGAATGGCCAGTCGTTTACCTTTGTCCCTGACTACGACGCCGACCGCCACTGCACCCACTACTTCCGCATCGTGCTTCCAGGAGAGCCTGGCGAGGCTGGCGAGTCAGAGGCTTCAGCCACCGGCGATGTCGACGACAGCCGCCTGCGCGAGGCTATGGCTCTCGCCCGCAGCCGCCGCGATGCTCAGAACGCATGGAATGCCCTTGAGGTGAAGGTGCCCGAGTATGCCCCGTGGGCTCCCCATGGCTATGCCCGCCTCATGGAGCAGTTCGACCGCGCCCGTGCCCTCTTCGACGATGCCGACCGCAGCCACTCGCAAGCCGCCATCGACGAGATGGCCACGGAGCTCAATGCTGCTATTGCCACGATGCGCCCGGGCAACCTGCCCGAACTCGAGGACCTCAACGAGCTGCTGCCCCTGCTCGGCCGTGCCAAGCAGCAGGCGGAACCCTCTGCCCAGCTGCGCGAGGCCATCGACTATGCCGAAATGGTCGTCAAGTATGTCAGCGACGGCTCCGGCACTGCCGACATGATTACGCGGGCAACACGCCAGCTGCGCGACATCCTTCGCTGAAAAGCGCAATAAGACTTAAGGGGTTCGGCTGGAAGTCTTAAGTGTTTCTGGCGAAAGACTTAGGTGCATCAAGGAAACAAGCCAGGTGAATCAAGGAAATAAGCTAGGTGTATCAAGGAAATAAGCCAGGTGCGTCAGGTATCCCACCCGGATGGGACACCTGACGCACCTGGCTAATTCTGTTTGTACTTACGGGTGTGTTGCTACTTTAGAACGGCCAACTCGCGCCCAACTTTCTGGAAGGCAGCTATGCACTTATCGAGCTGTTCGCGGTTGTGACCGGCGCTAATCTGCACGCGGATGCGGGCCTGCCCTTTCGGCACTACGGGGTAATAGAAGCCGGTGACGTAGATACCTTCGTCCTGCAGCCGGGCGGCGAAACGCTGTGAGAGGGGCGCGTCGTAGAGCATGACGGCACAGATGGCGCTCTGCGTGGGCTTGATGTCGAAGCCGCTGGCCATCATCTTGTCGCGGAAGTAGTTGACGTTCTCGACGAGGCGGTCGTGCAGTTCGTTGGACTCGTCGAGCATCTTGAACACCTCGAGCGAAGCGCCGATGATGCCCGGAGCAAGTGAATTGGAGAAGAGATAGGGCCGTGAGCGCTGTCGCAGCAGGTCGATAATCTCCTTGCGGCCGGTGGTGAAGCCGCCCATAGCTCCGCCGAAGGCCTTGCCGAGAGTGCCAGTGTAGATGTCGACGCGTCCGTAGGTCTGGAAGAACTCGCTGACGCCTCGGCCTGTGGGGCCTACGACGCCTGCGGAGTGGCTCTCGTCCACCATGACAAGCGCATCGTACTTCTCGGCCAGGTCGCAGATCTTGTCCATCGGTGCCACGTTGCCGTCCATCGAGAAGACGCCGTCGGTGACGACGATGCGGAAGCGCTGCTCCTGAGCGGCCTGCAGCTGTCGCTCCAGGTCTTCCATGTCAGCGTTGGCATAGCGGTAGCGCTTGGCCTTGCAGAGGCGCACGCCATCGATGATGCTGGCGTGGTTGAGGGCGTCAGAGATGATGGCGTCGTCCTCGGTGAGCAGCGGCTCGAAGACACCTCCGTTGGCGTCGAAACATGCGGCATAGAGGATGGTGTCCTCAGTCTTGAAGAAGCGGCTGATGGCGGCCTCCAGCTCCTTGTGGATGTTCTGCGTGCCGCAGATGAATCGCACGCTCGACATTCCGTAGCCGCGGCGGTCCATCATGCGCTTGGCACCTTCGATGAGGCGTGGGTTGTTAGAGAGGCCAAGGTAGTTGTTGGCACAGAAATTCAGAACTTCCTTGCCTGCCACCTGGATGGCAGCAGCCTGCGGGCTTTCGATGAGGCGCTCCTCCTTGTAGAGGCCGGCCTCGCGGATTTCCTTCAGAGTCTGCTGAAGGTATTGCTGCATTTTACCGTACATGATGTGTGAAGTTTATGAGGTTTAGAGTGTATTTTTCCACTACTGCGAGTACAAAGTTAGTCTTTTTTGTAATTCCAAGTTGCAAAGTGAGACATATTTTTCTCATATTCGTTAAATCTTAAGAAAAAAGTTGCTTTTTGTAAGACGCAGAAGTTTTTTTCACTATCTTTGTGCCCATAGACTATGAATAATAGTATATATAGACATATAAAACTAACATAATTCACGAAAAAGCTAATGAAAAACATCCTTGTAATCGGTTCCACAGGGCAGATAGGCTCTGAACTGACAGCAGAACTTCGTGCCCGCTACGGTGGCGAGCATGTCGTAGCGGGCTATATCCCCGGCGCTGAACCTAAGGGCGAGCTGGCCGCTGGCGGCCCCTCGGCTGTTGCCGACGTCACCAACGGCGAGCAGCTGGCCGCCATCGTGCGCGAACACCACATCAATGCCATCTACAACCTGGCGGCCCTGCTCAGTGTAGTGGCCGAGCAGAAGCCGCGCCTGGCCTGGAAGATAGGCATCGACGGCCTGTGGAACGTCCTCGAGGTGGCCCGCGAGAACCAGTGTGCCGTATTCACGCCATCCAGCATCGGCAGCTTCGGTCCTAACACCCCTCACGAGCTGACTCCTCAGGATACTATACAGCGCCCGAAGACCATCTACGGAGTGTCTAAGGTGACGACCGAATTGCTCTCGGACTACTACTACACGAAGTACGGCGTAGACACGCGCTCGGTGCGCTTCCCGGGACTCATCAGCTACGTGACACCTCCCGGCGGCGGCACCACGGACTATGCCGTAGACATCTTCTATGCTGCCGTGCGAGGCGAGAAGTTTGTATGTCCTATAGCCGAAGGTACCCGCATGGACATGATGTATATGCCCGACGCCCTGCGCGCCGCCATAGAGCTCATGGAGGCCAACCCCGACAAACTCATCCACCGCAACGGTTTCAACGTCACGGCCATGAGCTTCCCGCCGGAGAAAATATATGCCGAGATCAAGAAACGCTGCCCCGACTTCGAGATAGAATATCAGGTAGACCCCCTCAAGCAAGCTATAGCCGAGAGCTGGCCCGACAGCCTCGACGACTCTGCCGCCCGCGAGGAATGGGGCTGGCGTCCCAACTACGGCATAGGCGCCATGACCCGCGACATGCTCGAGAAGCTGAGCGCCCGGCTCCTCAACAAATAACACCTCTTCTCCCCACAGCCCGAGACGGCAGGGGGCTTTTTGCTACAAAACTAACCTAAAGTAAGATATGGAAAAACTATTGAACACGACAGCTATAGTGCGGACAGCACTACTGCTCTTGCTGGCCGTCGCAAGCCCAGTCTCCATGCATGCTACGAATGAAATGCTACTGTCGCAGCCGGCCGACGACCGCACCACGGTCAGCGGCACCGTCGTCGACGAGTTCAATGAGCCTCTCATCGGTGCCACCGTCAAGGTGAAAGGCACTACCGAAGGTATGCTCACCGACATCAACGGCGCTTTCAGCATCACCACAGCGGTCAAGAGCCCAACGCTGGTCATCTCCTACATGGGCTACGACGTCCAGGAGGTGCCGACAGGGGGACGGTCGTCGCTGCGCGTGAAAATGGTGCCGGCCGAGGCCCGCAACATTCAGGAAGTGGTCGTCACGGCCATGGGCATCCTGCGCAAGGAGAAATCGCTGACCTACGCCACGCAGCAGGTGAAAGCCGACGAGCTCATGCGCGTGCAGGAGGCCAACGTAGCCAATTCGCTCGAGGGCAAGGTTGCCGGCGTCACGGTGACGCCCAGCGCCGGCGGTGCCGGTGGAGCATCGAAGATTGTGCTGCGAGGCGCCAAGTCCATCATCGGCGACTCGTCGCCTCTGATAGTCATCGACGGCATACCGATGACCAACGACATCCGCAACCAGACTAATAACTCGCAGAACATGACCGAGTACGTCTCCACCGAAGGTGGCGACGCCCTCTCGATGATCAACCCCGACGATATCGAGAGCATCAACGTGCTCAAGGGCGCTAACGCTGCAGCCCTCTACGGCTCGCGTGCCGCCAACGGAGTGCTGATGATAACCACTAAGAAAGGCAAGAGCGGCAAGGTCGCCGTCAGCTACACCGGTAACCTCACCCTCGACGTGCCCCTGACTAAGCCCAAGATACAGAACCGCTACGGTGCCGACGTGGACGCTCAGGGCTATCTTGGCTCGGCCAATGGATGGGGAGGTCTCATCAGTCAGTCGCCCACGAGTGCCCTCGCCCGAGCTACTGACAAGATACCATACGAGCGCACCATACACCTGCGCAACAGAGCTGTCGACGACGTGTCCGATTTCTACCGCACGGGCGTGACGACGAACAACTCCGTCGCCGTCTCAGGAGGTACAGAGAAGGTGCAGAGCTACCTGTCTGTAGCCAACAGCCACGCACTCGGCCTCATCGAGACAAACAACTACAACCGCAACACCATAGCCTTCCGCCAGACATATACCCTCTGGGAACGCCTGACGCTGAACGCTTCTTTAAACTACGCGCAGACACGCACGCGCAACCGCATCGGCGGAGGCACCGTAGGCAACCCCATCTACCACCTCTACACAGCCCCCCGCAACCTGGACATGGGCTACTACAGCGACAACTACGCCATCGACGACGCACGATGGCTCTCCGACGAGCAAGGCCACTACGTCCAGACCGAGACTGGCTACATCCGGCAAAACGACCGCGCCGAACTCAGCGGCCCCATGATGAACTACGCCTACATGGATGCCCGCCAGAACAACCCCTACTGGCTCCTCCACCAGAACCGAGCCACGAATAAGGAAGACCGCGTCTACGGTAGTTTCCAGGGCAACCTCGACATCTGGGACGGCCTCAGCGCCCAAGCCCGCTTCAATTTCGACTACGACAAGTACCAGGAGCAGGGCGTACGCTACGCCACCACCTTCTCACCCGCCACTATGTACGACTACGGCACCTACAACAAACGGCGCGACAACAAGACGGAGCTCTACGTTGACTACATGCTCAACTACAACAAAACCTTCGACGAGACGTGGAGCGTCAGCGCCAACGTAGGCTGGACAGGCCACACGACAAAGAACGAATACTATGGCACTTACATTGCCAACGCCACTTACGTTGACCCGCTCAATCAGCAACTCAACACCATAGTCAACCGCTTCGACACAACGTCGGGAAGCTCCGGTGTGACAACAGAAAGCGAGAGCAACAACTGGGACCGCGCCTGGCTGGCTACAGCACAGCTCGGATGGAAAGAACGTATCTACGTCGACGCCTCCTGGCGCCGCGACCAATACCGCGTCTTCAAGCAGTTCCCCGACAGCCCCAAGGCCTACAACTACTTCGGCTTCGGAGCCAACGCCCTGCTGAGCGACCTCGTCAAGCTGCCCGAATGGTGGTCATATGCCAAATATCGCATCTCTTACTCACAGGTAGGTAACGCCATACCGCCACGGCTCTACTACGCCGTGGGAGGCAACAACCGCACTGGGGCACTCGGGGCATCAACGTCGCTGCTACGAAACATCAAGCCCGAGGAGACGCGCTCCTTCGAGACAGGCCTTGAGCTCCTCTTCCTCGACAATAGGCTGAGCTTCGACATCACTTATTACAACAGCACCATCAAGGACCTCTACATGGGCATCGGCAACACTGCAGGCATCACCGTATGGGACAACGTGGCATCGCTGCGCAACCAGGGCGTTGAAGCCACACTGGCCTACAACTTCCGCTTCGGAAGCAACGTGCGCTGGCGCACTGCTGTCAACTTCTCATACAACAAAAACAAGATTCTCAGCGTTGGCACCGATGACCTCGGCCGCAAGAACCGCGTCTACACCGACGTCGCCGGCATACGCGTGCGCTACACCGAGGGCGACTCCTTCGGCGATATGTTCGTGCGCGACATACGCCACAACGACGACGGCACCATCTTCCTCTCGTCGACAGGAAACATCCTCAAGCAAGGTCTCTATACCAAACACATAGGCAACATGAATTCGCCATATCAGCTGGGATGGAGCAACACTGTCAACTGGAAAAACCTGCAGCTCGCGTTCCTCATCAACGGGCGCATAGGCGGCAAGGTCATCTCGCTAACAGAAGCATTCCTCGACGAGATGGGCCTCTCGGAGCGCACGGCAGAGGCTCGCGACTACGCAGCCAGCCACGACCTATACACCGCCGACGGCCAGGCCGCCATGTACCTGCCCGACGGCAGCGGACGCCTCATAGGCGTGCGCAACTACTACCAGGTCATGGGCGCACGAGGAAGCCAGTACTCGCCACTCTACGTCTACGACGCCACAAACTTCCGCCTACGCGAGATATCGCTGGCATATAACTTCAAGGACGTCTTCGGCGAAGGCAAAGACATCAACCTCTCGCTCATAGCACGCAACCTCTTCTTCATCTACAAAGATGCACCCGTAGACCCCGATGTCTCGCTCTCAACGGGCAACGGACTCGGAGGCTTCGAACTCTTCAATATGCCTTCTACCCGCTCCTATGGCTTCAACGTGAAGCTGACATTCTGAGGAACTGAAGGATAGCAACAGGACGTTCCCTTTTTAACCGACAAAAGTCAATAAAGAGATATGAAACACGCATATTTAGCAGTATCAGCAGCGGCACTGACGGCCCTCTCACTGACGGCCTGCCTGGATTTCGACTCGCCGCTCGACACTCTCAAGATAGACCAAGAGGTAGTGGACCCCACGGTGCACGTGGGCAACCCCGGAGAACTCAATTTCGACATCGAAGTCACCGAGGATGAGCTTGACAACGCCCTCGCCAACCTCGACACCTACTTCAGGCAAGCCAAGGGAGGGCAATATGCCATGCGCGGAGGCAAGAACGGCGACTACCCGGGCGAGCACGCCTATCAGAGGCAGTTCTCACTCGGCCCCGACAACTATGCGCAGTACACCACCGTGCCTCACTACGACTTCATGTACGGCACGCTGCAGAGCTCTTACGACATAAGCACCGAGTTTAACCCGGGGCCTAACAGTTCGTACCTCATCGTGAAGAATGCCATGGTGCCACTCTTGAACCACCCTGCCATAGACTCCATACCTGAGATGAAGGCTATCTACCTTCTACTCTTCGACCAGGCCTCGCAAGAGATTGCCGACATCCACGGAGCATTCCCCTACGACGACTTCATCCTCAACAAACAGACTTCACCTTTCACCTACAATGGCGTTGAGCACATCTACAAAACCATCATAGAACACCTCGACGACATAGTGACATGCCTCGCACACTACGACGCGCGCCCCGACTGGTATAAGACGAAGGTGCAGAAACTGATGAACGACAACCTCGACGTCTGTCAGAACAAGTACTACGGACGCACGGGTGTCAGCGAATGGATTCGCTATGCCAACTCGCTCAAGCTCCGCATCGCCATCCACTGCGTCAAGGTGGAGCCGCAGCTGGCACGCCAATGGGCCGAGGAGGCCGTAGCTGGCGGAGTCGTAGAAGCTCCCGAGCAGGAGTTCGGCCTCTATAGCTTCCAGCTCGGCTTCTCAAACCCTTGTAATATGATATGGATCTCATGGGGCGACGCACGCCTCAGCGCTTCCTTCGAGAGCCTGCTCATGAGTCTCGACCACCCCTACACCAAAGGCGATTACCCCTTCTTCAAGAAAAACGGAGGAGCTATCGTCAACACCAAGACGGGTGAGGTGCTGGAGCCGGAAACACGCATCGTAGGGCTGCGCGAAGGCATACACCCAGGCATGGGACAGAGCCCGGCCACCAACCCGATGCTCAACTTCAGCGTCTTCGACGGCGACTATATGGCTCAAGCACCTCTCTACCTGATGAAGATGTCGGAAGTAGACTTCCTCAGAGCCGAAGGAGCGCTCCGCGGATGGAACATGGGCGGCACGGCACGCGAGTTCTACGAGCGAGGCATTAGATACGCGTACCTCTTCGAGCGCTCAGAGGAGTGGCAGCATGAGGGATATGACGCCCTCGTAGACGATTACATTCAACGTACTGAGGCCGTCCCATACACCTATCATGACCCTCTTGGCATGGTCAATGACGAGCCCAGCGTGACACACATCGGTGTGGCATGGGACGAAAGCGACAGCCAAGAGGTGAAACTCGAGAAGATTATCACACAGAAATACATCGCAGCCTTCCCCAACAGCTTCGAAGCGTGGACAGACCTGCGACGTACAGGCTATCCGAAACTCTTCCCCGTGCTCAATGCCGATGAAGGTGACGGATCCCTCGCTTACGGCGACATCATCCGGCGCTGTCCCTTCCCCGACACTGACGATGCCTCTGTCGCAGACATCATAGAGACCGGCCTCGAAGCCCTCGGCGGTGAGGACTATCAGGCTACGCGTATCTGGTGGGACAAGGATGTGCCTAACTTTTAACAGATTAACAAACTGACTAATCATTAATATTAAAACCAACTTACAACGGACTTACTGCTATGAAAAAGATTCTTTTTGCAACGCTGGCAGTACTCTCATTCGGAGCCTACCAGCCTGTGCAGGCGCAGGACTACTCGCCCACGGCCTCACGCGAGATCTTCGACTTCACGCCCTTCACCGACAGCGGCATCCTAAACCTCTTCTACAACGCACAACAGGACGGTCGCGAAGTACCTACACGCGAAGAGTTTGAAGCCGCCGGTTTCAACATGATCGACCTTGAGTTTGCACGCTCGCACGTGCGCCCCAGGCCACTCATCTATGATCAAGACAACCAGTTGCTCAGCAACGTCAAAAACACCCGTCGCCTATGGATGAACATACCTATGGGCACGGCCAAGGGAATAGGCGGCTACCCCGGCACCAACGCTGGCGACGACACCTACTCCATCTGGAACTACACCCACCTCTTCGGCGCTTGGAACCATGGGCTGTTCCAAGCTCCTGGATGCTGGATAGATGCCGCACACCAGAACGGCACTGACATCTTTTCAGGTATCAAGTTCTTCGAATCGTGGACGCCCGGCAGCGGCGATCAGGCTTATTCCAAACTGGTCACAGAGAAGGACCCCGACGGCTCGTTCAAGTACGTAAAGCCGCTCATCAGCGCGCTGATGTTCTTCGGCTCCGACGGTATCAACTACAACTGGGAGGATGGCTCCTACAGCAACCCCGACATCGTAGCATTCCACAAAGCGCTGTACAAGGAAGCTGAAGCGCGTGGCTTCAAGAATTTCCACATCGGGCTCTACACCAGTATAAGCTCACTGACAGCCAGCAACGCCAACGCTCTTTTCGGCAATGAAGATGGGCGCACTGCCGAGACATTCCTCAACTACTCGGCCAACAATTTCATTGCCGCTGGCGCTATGAGCAGTTCGGAGTCTGCCGCAAAGAAAGCTATGGGTACCACCGATGGTCTCTATGCCGGCGTATGGATTGTAACAATGAACCGCTCATGGACCAATCTTAATGGCCGCGACATCGGCGCCGTGCTGTGGGGCGAACATGGCAACAGCCGCTTCTGGAGCAACAACGTAGGCAACGACGCTCAGGAGTTTCAGGGCAACTATCAGGCCCTGTTGGAGCGCACCGTCTCTGGTGGAAACCGCAACCCGGCCAAGCGCCCGACCATGAGCAACACTGGCAACGAATGGGCTTGGAGCGGTACTACGCCTCCTCTCTCAAAGTTCGGAGGACTGGCTACATACTTCCCCGAGCGCTCTGCCATACAGGGCAAGTTGCCTTTCCACACTTATTTCAACACTGGTATCGGTGAAGTCTACACTTATAAAGGTAAGCGTACACACGGCAACTGGTACAATATGTCGACCCAGGATATCGTCCCCACTTACCGCTGGCTACAGTATAAAGAAGGTACAACGACCACGGCTGCAACCATCAATCCTGAATTCACTATTGAGGATGCATATATGGGCGGCGCCTGCCTGCGCCTGAAAGGTGTGGCAGCTGGCTCGGCCGACATCATCCTGTTCCGCACAGCGCTTACCGGCACAACAGGCCAGCCCTATGCCAAGATAGCCGTAAAGACCAAGAAGGAAGGCGAGACAGAGACGGGCCTCTACCTCATCGTGAAAGTTGGCAACGAATGGAAGGAATATTCTGTAGGTGCCACCTCAGACAAGGCATGGGAGGAGAAGACAATAGAACTCACTGGTATCAGCTCTTCTGACCAGATTGATTTCGTAGGTCTCCGCGTCAAGGATGCAACGCCCGACTACGAGGTCTACGTAGGCGAGCTTATCCTCAGCGACGAGGCCACAGCCGAACCAGCTGCCGTAAAGGAAATAATGGCCGAGGTCAAGAAGGAGACGACGACAAAGCTCAGCGTCAAGCTCTTCTGGAGCCTTGATGCACAAGGCGAAAAGCCCTTTACCACTTACAACGACGAAGCCAACGTAGACCATTTCGAAGTCCTCTACAAGAACGGCGAGGATGGCCGCGTAAGCGTGGTGAGCCACGTCCAGGCTTGGTCGGCCTTCGTGGGCGATGTGCCTATGGAAGCCGACGAACAGCCTTACTTCGGCGTACGTGCCGTATCAACAGACCTCAAGACATACTCCGAACCCAAGTGGGTGGCCATCGCACGCAGCAGCGACGTGCCCGAGGGTGCAGGGGCTGACGGACTCGAATATGGCGTGAGTGAGATCAACCCCGATGCCGAAGGCTACCAGACGGCTATTGATACACGTTACCTCACGAAGGTTACAACGACAGGCGCCAGCGTCGAGAACCTCAACTACACATGCAGCGCCCCCGGCCCCGTTGAGGACCGCAACTACGTGAACGCCTCCGAGACCGCAGTGCTCAAAGTGAAGCAAGGCGACGAGGTCACCATCAACTACGAATGGCTCAACAGCGAAGACGGCATCCAGTGGTGCATCATGAAAGGCTATGCCGACTGGAACATCAACGGTTTCTTCGAGGGAACGACTGACGAGCTCATCATAGAGCAAGGCAAGGCCAACACCAACAACAGCATCGAGAATACCAGGGAATACGGCGGCAAGCCGCTCCACGCCAACGGCTACACCGACAATCCGCTGATCCCCTTCAAGTTGAAGATTCCGGAGGACGCCGTATGCGGAAAGAGCCGCATACGCATAGTCTTCACCGACGCCTGGGCAGCTCATCCCGGCCCGGTAGGCCTGACCGCCAAGGGCTTCACTATTGATTTTGGTGTTGAAGTCAGTGGTAGCAACCCCGAGCGCCAGCCTACAGCCAAGCCCTACGACGAAGGCGAGGCCGACGAGCCCGAGAACCTGCGCCCGACGCCCGAGCCCGATGCCGTGAAGGCCGTTCGCGCAGCCTCAGAAGTCGTCATCAAGAATGGCGCTCTCGAGTTCACTAATGTAGAGAAAGCGTGGATCTACACCACCGACGGCCGACTCGTCCGCTACCTGAACAACCCGGCAACCATAGCCGTCGAATTCCCTGCCGGCGCATATATCGTCAAGATGCAGGACCGTGGCGTCATACGCTCGCGCAAGCTGACCGTCAAGTGAGCCGTACAGCTCGGATTCGTGATACAAAAAGAGCCTCCCCGTGACATCTTGCCGCGGGGAGGCTCTTTCGAAATCAAGAACTGACAATCGTTTATACGCCTAATATTACTGTCCGCTATACTTTCTTTTGAATTGCAATATTTGGCGGACAGCAATAATTATGGATAAACTGTTGGGGTGCCACCGCGCTCTGCCAAAGGACCAGTGCATCCGTAAAGCGTTCCGATTGACTTCAGCTAGCTAAAGGATGCTTCTAAGGCGGAGCATGGAATAATGATGCGTGATATGCCCTCGCCTGTCTGAGCTCAGAGCGTAGCTCGTAAAAGGAAAGCGCCCCACCTCGTTCGGGTGAGACGCTTATTCTTTTTCGGCTGGAAAGCCTTATGTTACGCGTTCGTCAGTCGCTTATTTTGCGATGGCGATAGTTACGCGGTTCTTGTCGTTCTCAGCATAGGGCTGAACGGTGTCGCCCTTAGCGTCAACGGTGATGCGAGCAGCATCGATGCCAGCCTCGGTGAGAGCCTTGGCAACGTTCTCGGCACGACCTTCGGAGTACTTCATGTTAATCTTCGGGTTACCGGTGCCGGCGTCAGCATAACCAGTGACATTGACGCGAGTCTCGGGATTAGCCTTCAGGAAAGCAACGAGCTCGGTAATCTTGTTCTTCTGGTTTGCGGGGATGACGGTCTCGCGGATCTGGTAGAAGATCTCACGCTGCATCTCAGCAACTTTCTTTACGGCGGGCTTCTCGACAACCTTAGCGGGAGCTACGGGCTCGGGAGCGGGCTCCTCAACGACGACAGGAACAGCCACGGGGATGACGTTCTCAACCTTGCCGAGGTTGATCTTCAGGCCTGCAAGAGCGGTGAAGTACCAGTCGAGGTTAGCGTCTGAGTTCTTGTGCTTGCTGTTGTACTCATCGGAGATCAGGTTGGACATACCTTCAATGTTGAGGCTTACGCGCTTGCTGAGGCGGAAGTCGAGGTCAAGACCGAAACGGCCTGCGGGGCGAACCTTGGTGCCGTCCCAGAGGTCACGCATGACATAGTAGCGAGCATACTCGGCAGCGTCGTCGTTGTTCCAAGCGATGTTGGCACCGATGCCGGCGATGATGTTCATACCAAAGACGCGCTTGGGATTCCAGCCGGCGATGGCGTTGATAAGGTTGAACTTGAGGTCGAGAGCGGGAGTGACGTAGTTCCACTTGTAAGTTTCGTTCTTGAAGGGCTCGTCACCGAAACCACCCTTGCTTTCCCAACCGTTGACGGCGAGGCGCAGTGCCCATACGGGAGTGAACTGATAGCCGACGGCTACCTGAGCAGCAGGAGAGATGAGCTTGTTGAAGTCGGCCTCACCGAGAGTATAGGTGGCGCCGCCCTGCAGCTGCAGGAACCAGTGGTGATTAAACTCTACACGCTCGGTCTCTTGAGCGCTTGCGGACATACCCATCATTGCGAAGGCTGCCACGAGCAAAATTTTAGCGAGTTTCATAATGTTTTGAGTTGATTATAAAGTTTGGTAATACTATTTTCCTTGCAAAAGTAGACAAAAGATAGTACGTGAACAAAGTTTTTTTAAAAAAAATGTTGAAAAACACTCTTTTTATTTAATAAATGCGGGGTTGTGTTGTGTTTGCGGCTCAAAGCAAAGGATTTTTGGGGTTTCTTCTGAGAGGCAAACGTTTTTCAAATACATTGAGGCGAAGCTTAATCTTGTGAGGCACAGTCAACGCTTGAATATAAAAAAGAGGGCCTCGGAAGGTCCTCTGAACATGTTCGCTTTTCTGTTGCGGAGGCTCGACTCGAACGAGCGACCTCCAGGTTATGAGCCTGGCGAGCTACCAACTGCTCCACTCCGCGATATAGATTATTTCATGTTGCAGGACAGGTATATCTGTCGTTTGCGGGTGCAAAGGTACAGCTTTTTTATTGAACGGCCAAGCCTTTTCATTAAAAAATGCCAAATTATTTCAGTTTTTGCACACGTGAGCAAAAAGTGTGTTGCTTTTTCTTGCCTAATAAAACAAAAAAGCGTACTTTTGTAGCTGCAAACTTAGGTGAAGCCCTTGCCGGCTCACAAAGAAAAAACAAAAGTAAAAAAACAACGACACAAAAGATATGTCTCAGCTCAAAACGCGACAGCTGCTTATAGATATAGCTCGTTTGCAATTCGCAAAGCGCGGCTTCGACGGCACTACAATGAACGATATTGCAGAGGCTTCCGGCAAAGGACGCCGTACACTTTATACCTACTTCAAGAGCAAGGACGAGATCTATGAAGCCGTCATCAACGGAGAACTCCAACGTATCTCGTCAACGTTCCTCGCTGTGGCGCGTAAGCAGCTCTCACCCCTGGACAAGCTCGTAGAACTCATCTTCGCTCACCTGAGCCTGATGAAGGAGGCCGTGGAACGAAACGGCTATCTGAGGGCCGAGTTTTTCAGGAATATATGGCAGGTGGAAAGCGTGCGTAAGAAGTACGACAAGAAAGAGCATGACATCATAGCCAAGACGTTGGAGGAGGGTGTGGAATCCAAAATCTTCGAGATAGACAACATAAACCTCTACACCGACATCATTCAGGCTGCGGCCAAAGGACTTGAGGTTCCGTACATCTACGGGCGTCTCGGATCTGGCATGAACATCTCTGCAACACGCCCCTTAGTGGCAAAGATACTGGGCAGAGTGTTACTGCGCCCGCATTATTGAGACTGAATCTTAAAGACATCTCAGCATATACATTATAATATATATACATTCCGACATACACTTTAATTATTATATATGGGACTTTTAGATGGAAAGACGGCTCTCATCACAGGAGCCGCAAGGGGCATCGGCAAGGCCATTGCCCTTCGTTATGCAGCAGAAGGCGCAAACATAGCATTCACTGACCTCGCCGTCAACGAAGAGACCGAGGCTGAGATAGCAGCCCTGGGCGTCAAATGCAAGAGCTACGCCAGCAACGCCGCCGACTTCACGGAGACGGAAACCTTGGTGAAACAAGTGAAAGAAGACTTCGGCACCATTGACGTGCTCGTCAACAACGCCGGCATCACCAAGGACGGCCTTATGTTGCGCATGACCGAGCAGCAGTGGGACGCCGTCATCGGCGTTAACCTGAAGTCGGCGTTTAACTTCATTCATGCCGTGGTGCCTGTAATGATGCGCCAGCGCGGCGGCTCCATCATCAACATGGCCAGCGTCGTAGGCGTCCACGGAAATGCAGGCCAGGCCAATTATGCGGCCTCGAAAGCTGGCATGATAGCTCTTGCAAAGAGCATTGCGCAAGAGATGGGTCCCAAAGGGATACGTGCAAATGCCATCGCTCCAGGCTTCATCGAGACAGCCATGACGGCCGCACTGCCCGAGGCGGTGCGCGAGGATTGGATGAAGAAGATACCCTTGCGCCGTGGAGGCAAGCCTGAGGACGTCGCCGACGTGGCCCTCTTCCTTGCTTCCGACCTCAGCTCATATGTCAGCGGTCAGGTTATCCAGATTGACGGCGGCATGAATATGTAAATGACAGTCCTCTACGAAGACAACCACATCATCATTGTTGCCAAGAGCGCAGGAGAGATAGTGCAAGGCGACAAGACAGGCGATACACCGCTCTCGGAGATGGTGAAAGCCTACATCAAGGAGCGCTACGCCAAACCTGGCGAGGTGTTCCTTGGTGTAGTGCACCGTCTGGATCGTCCCGTCAGCGGCGTCGTCGTCTTTGCCCGCACGAGCAAGGCGCTGGCACGGCTCAATGAACTCTTCCGCACACAAGACGTCCACAAGACCTACTGGGCGCTCGTGCAAAACGCTCCACGCGAGCCGAAGGCGACACTCACACACTATCTCGTGCGCAACGAGAAGCAGAACAAGAGTTATGCCTATGCCAGCGAGCGGCCAAACGCCAAAAAGGCCGTGCTGGACTTTGAAGTCATCGGACACTCTGATCGCTACCACCTGCTTGAAGTTCATCTCCACACTGGGCGTCATCATCAGATTCGTTGTCAGTTGGCAGCCATTGGCTGTCCCATTCGTGGCGACCTCAAATATGGTGCTCCGCGCAGTAACCCCGACGGTAGCATCAGCCTCTGTGCACGCAGCATCAGTTTTGAACACCCCGTTTCGCACAAGCAGATATACGTCGAGGCTCCTCTTCCAACCGAAGGACCGTGGCAGACTTTTGCTCACCTGAATGGTAGCGAATGACGGCTCTTGAACGTCGATTTTGTTCATCGTGGGCCAGCAAAACAGGAAAAATAGAGCCAAAAGCGAAAAAAACTTCCATCTTTCATCATTATTACTCAATCTTTTATTACCTTTGCGCCCGCAAACCACGGGAATGCACCTTTGGAGAGATGGCAGAGTGGTCGATTGCATCGGTCTTGAAAACCGACGTACTGAAAGGTACCGGGGGTTCGAATCCCTCTCTCTCCGCTGAGACCAAAAAAGGCTGTGTCAGATAGCAAACCGACACAGCCTTTTTTGTATAAGCACTAAGCTTAGTGCTGGAGGAACACTTTACGCGAAGTGCCATCGGAGAAGCGCTGGATATAGAAACCAACACGCAGGATGTGCCTGTCCATACCCATATATGTGCCGCTGAGGCTGTAGTAACCCACGGGGACAGCTGAAACCGAAGCCAGTTCCGGAGCGTTGATGGCATCGTCATCGGTAGGACCGAGATGCCACACGACAGGTTTGGCACGTGTACCTAAAAGGTCTGAAGCAAGGGTCACCCGCTCACGTATGGGATGCTGTTCGCCTTGTTCATCCACAGCACGAAGGATGAGGGCGTCGCCCTCGTTGCCATAAAGTGTCATGAAGATGTGGCCGTCAATACATTCACCTACGCCACGGCACACGCCATCAGCGTAGGCTACGATGGTGAAGACATCGGCATCTAAAGGTTGGTCATCGGCCTGCAAGGTGGCTATTACGGCCATGATATCGGGATAAGCGTATGGGTTCAGGTCATAGCCCTGGGCTGAGGGCGCGAGTTTCGGGCGCCGCAGGCGTATGCCATTGCGCGCTGCCGTGACGGGTATGTTCTTTTTACCAACGGACTTGAACATATAGCCATCCCCTGGCATGAGACTGCTGAGGGTGCCAACCCAACCGTCGGCAGCGCTGTAGACAGCGAAGCCTGCTTGACCTACGATGGCATCGCCGTCCTGCAGGGCACTACTCTCGAAAGCTGAAGTCAGCGGCTGCGCCCAGAAAGAAGGATACCCAATCCAGTTCCACCCCTTCTCCACGGAGAGGGTGGCGGGCGTTGTCAGCGTGAGCCCGTCGAGGGCATAGCTGCGGGTTTCGTTCATCTCTATCTTATAAAGCTGGTTAGGCAGCAGCGAGCGCAACGAACCAGTGAAGGCTGCGGCCGAAGGACTGTATATAGCTTCCTCTGAACGGCCACGCACGACATCAGCGTAGCGAAGGAAACGACTGATGGGCAAAGCCTTGGCCAGGGGGTGCGAGGTCCAGTTCCAACCTTCGACGAGCTCCAGGTTGAGACTGGCATCGCTGCAATCCATTATGCCTTCGTCTGTGCCGATATAGCCGTCGGCGGTGAGGTGGGCATTGGCGCGTTCTATAGTTGGAAGTACAAACCTGAAGAGTTCGTTGCTGCCATCAGGGTAGCGCCCTACCGACTGGTCTCCGGCATGAGACGGATAGGTCACGGCGTCCGCAAACTCCTGAAGCGACGGATGAGCCTCAAAGAAAGATGCGTTGTTCTGGATGAAATCGTCGGAAGAGATGATACTCACGCTCTCGCCATCCTGATTGCTGAGTTTGAATGGTGCGTGGAGCTGTGTCGTCGGTTCGAGGCCGTCGGCCCAGACGACCAGATGGCCGTGGGGCGCCACTCGCGTATTTATTGCAGTGGAAGCTGAGATCTGATATTTGAAGGGATTGTTGAGGTTATCGGAGATGTAGAGCCCGGCCACATCCAACTCAGAGTCAGTAGTATTATAGAGCTCCACCCAATCATTTTTCTTAAAGAATTCATTGATGAACACCGAATTGCCGGCGCTTACTTCATTAAGTCTAAGGGGTGTTGCCACGGCGGCCAGAAGTTCTTCGTCGGGAAGAGGCTCATAGATAGCCATCAGCCGGCCGCCGCTGAAATCTGCGAGGGAACTGAGGTCGAGCTGCTCAGTTGTGACAACGACAGGGTCTTCACTCCTGACACTTCGCGTAAGCTCTGCAGTCCAATAGATGTCAGAAGAACCGGCATGAGTATTATGCACCTCCACGGCCACTACGTTATTTCCTTTCTTCAACACCCTCTTGTCAATGATGATTGAGTAACACCCAGCCGTATTGCCTGCGTAGGAGGTTGAGTACTGATTGTAAGTTACTTCTCCATCATTCATGAGGTAGCGGCCCGCTTCCTGTCCATTGACGTATATAACGCATCCGTCGTCAACATAAGCTGTGAGCTCGAACACGTCGTCAGCCGACGGAGCTTCGCTGAGTTGGAACGACTTTCGGAAATAGTAGGTAGGACGCTTGTTGTTGGCGTCGCTGCCATAGTCGAGCGTGGTGTGGTAGTCGCTGGAACCATTTATTCCGACATTACCATAGCCGAAGGGCGCCTGCCCCGCAGACCAACCGGAGGCGTTGTAAGCTACAGCATACCAGTACTTACTGGCAAGTGCCCCTTGGTCGTAGTAGTCCCACGAGTCATTATAGCCGAAGATTGTGGTAGTCTCATAATCGGGCGTCTCTGGGAGCAGTCTCCATCCCGTAAAGCGGTAGCCGGCCGGCGCTCTTGCAGTGAGCGTCATGGGCTTATACAGTGTGCCGGAGAAAACGCCTGTAGGCACCTCCTGTCCGTTTACCAGAATTGAAGCGCCCGGTATATTGCTGCCCAGCTCTACGTTCAAGCCTCCGTCAAGACCTAAGTAGCGACGGAAATTATTCATGCGTGCGCTTCGACCGCCAATGATTCTGTTCAAAAGGTCCGCTGCTGAGGAGTAGAGGCTGCTGGAAGAGCCTTCGAAGTCTATTGCCGCAGACGTCAGGTCGCGCAGTCCATTGATGATCTTGGCAGATCGTTGGGCCTCAAACACGCTTCCGTCTACGAGGCAGAACGCATCGATGAAGCGTTTGCGGAACGGCTCATACTTCATCATGTTCAGGAAGATGTCGATAAGGAAGTTGCGTCCGGTGCTGTAACGTGAATCACTGAGTCTACCCGCGAGGCTGGTCAGCATGTTAGTGTCGCTGAAGGCTGCGTCAACATCCATGAACACAAGGTGAAACTTGCCGTCGGCCCATGAACGATAGCCCTTGACATTATTGCTGTTGGTAAGCCAGTCAGACGAGCCGACATAGCACTCGGCAGCCATATAGTTGCAGTACTCATCGATGTCGACGAGCTGACAAATCTGATCGTAGATGGTGTCGTCAGACGGATTGTTGCCGAGCTTTGTAGCCAAAGACATCCACTGCATGAACGCTGTATTCGTGCCCACCTTTTGCTCATAGCCATTGACGCCATTGATTTCAAACTGGTCCATCTCGTCGTCATCGATGCCGTAGTTGGCATAGCCGTGATTCTTGTTGTTGGCCTCACGCAGGTTGAATGTGAAATAGAACTTGCCGTTGATGAAGACGTGAGCGGGCTGCGTCTCTTGGCAATCAACATAGAAACCGCTGCGCAGTATAATCTGGTGCGTTGCGGCATCCTTGATACGGGCATAGCCATCGTTGCCGCCGTTGCGCACCGTCAGGGTCTTGGTCTTGGTATAAGGTTTCTCTTTGAAAAAAGGGTAAGGCAAGAAGTTCTGGCCCAGATAGTACTTGCCGCCCTTGAGACGGAAAGAAGCATTAGGGGCAAAGAGATTACGGCTCCAACCTCCTGTGACTTCGAAATCGCACTCCTGCGAGAGCGCCATGAGGAATGACCCGCCGTCGTCGTCCGGTACGAGATATTCGAAGTTGACGGGGCGCTCCCAACTGCGGTTTTTGTTGGTGGTGTAGCTAACGCCATTTCCAGTGATGCCGTTCGTTCCTATAGTGTATGCACCTATCTTATTGTCAAAGAGATTTTTGTTGTCTGTCACTACAGACACTATCGGCAAGTAGTAGTCGCGGTCCTTATAGATATACGAGCGAGTGACGACGGCACTGGGCAGGAAACCGTCGCGGAAGAGGCGGAAGCGATAGATGGCCGTGCTGCCGCTGACCTGAAACACACCGTCGGGGCTTATCTGGCCGTTCTCGAGCGAGGGCGTACTGCCGTCGGTGGTGTAGCGGAGCGTAGTCCCCTGCGGCACCAGCACACGAACGGTGAACGGCGAAGTGAACAGCCGTGCATCCGTATCTACGACTGGCGCCTCGAGTTGTACGTCGGCAAAGGTGCTGCCGGCATTGCTCTGTGCAGGCGTGGGCGTAGAACACATGCGCCACTCGCTGCCGCCGTCTGACGTGCGGGCATAGCTGCAGCGCTGTATGGCTGGGGGATATGCCTGCTGCACCAGCAAGTTGCCGTCGGCGTCGCTAATATAGATTACGCCACCTTCGTAGGCCAACTTGAAGTCAACCTGTTTGCGAGCCTGAGTGCTATATTTGTCACCCATGTCGTAATGGTCAAACCAAATATTCTTGAAGCCGTGAGCCAAGACTGTTCCGAGAGTGATGGACAACTGAAACATTTTCAGGTTCTGGGGGTCGTTGCTTACATATAGTCTGCCGAGTGAAATGCTCTCATCAGTGGGGTTATATATTTCGACCCACCCGCCATAGTTGAACGATGGGTCGATGAAGCCATCGATGTTAGCCACCTGTATTTCATTGATGATAAGCTTCGAAGCATCACCAGCAGCCCAGATGCGCAGGGGCATCAAAGCATAGCAGAGCGACAGCAGGAGGTAAATAGCATTCTTATTCATATTTTAAGAATCTAAACGTCACATGAAAAATTGTGCCGCAAGGTAAAGCGAGAGCTCGCACAGCAGAAACAAGGCGCCACAGCAGTCGCCGGTGTAACCACCCAGCCGATGACGCATCCACAGCATCAGCAACAGCTCCACCACGAACGGCAATGGAAGAAGGTACACGATATCACCCAGCCCTACGTAGACGCAGAGAGCTAATGGGAGAGCCATAGCCAGGACACAGCGCATGGCGTGAAGCAGCCACCCTTGCCACGAGCGCCCCACGTAGACGACACCGTTTTTGGCGCCGCCCGCTTCCCGGGCATAGGGGAGTTGCCCCGTGATGAGCGAGGCAGCACACTTGGCCGACACATCGAACAGCAGCACTGCAGGCGCTGCAACAGTCAGCATACATGTCCACAGCAGCGCGAGGTAGAGGACCAGTCCAAGCGTGCCATAGGTGCCGATATGTGAATCTTTCATTATATCTAATGTACGCGCACGCGAAGTGCCGCCGCCAAAGCCATCGCAGAAATCCGCAAGGCCGTCCTCATGCAAAGCGCCCGTCAGGAGCATACGCGCTCCTATGGCCAACAACGCGGCCACAGGTAGGGGGCAGCCCAGTTGCGTGGCTCCCCAGAGAACGGCGGCCATAACGCCACCCGTGAGCCACCCTATGATGGGCCAGTAGTCCACCACATGCTCGAAAGCCGCCTTCGGCACGCTTCGCAGCCGCCACCAAGGCATCCTTGTAAAGAAAATGAGCGAGGCTAAGAACTTGTCCATCAGAAGTACTTTGTTATTTTATTGTCTTCGAAATTGCCCATTTCATTCATCATGCGCACGGCCGAATCAACGATAGGGAAGGCGCAGAGAGCGCCCGTGCCCTCGCCTAAACGCAGACTCAGGCTGAGCAAAGGCTTTGCCCCCATACTGTCGAGCATGAGTTTGTGGCCGCTCTCGTCGCCGGAATGACAGAAGATGGCCACGTCGGAGAACGAGGGTTCCAGGGAGCTGGCTACTAGTGCACAGGCCGACATGATGAAACCATCGACAAGCACAACCATCCTACGCTCTGCAGCTCGTAGCATGGCACCTACGGTTGCCACCATCTCGAAGCCTCCGAAGTAGCGCATGAGGTAGCGTACATAAGACTCGCGGTCGGCAGGGACATTGGCCGACTGCATGACAGATACACTACGTCTGAGCACATCCAGCTTATGGCGAATGCCATCGGCATCCAAACCCGCACCGGCACCTACGCATTGCTCCAGCGGCAAGTCGAGCAGCAGACTCATCCAGATGCTCGAGGGAGAGGTGTTGGCAATACCCATCTCGCCGATACTTATTATATTACAACCCTTGCCGAAGGCCTCGTCGACTTGTTCGCGACCTACGGCGAGGGCCTTTTCACTTTGTTCCTCTGTCATCGCCGGGCCATGCAGGAAGTTAGCCGTGCCATGCGGATTAATCTTGCGGTTGAGGATAGCCGGAAAGGCACTGAGGTCATAGTCTACGCCCACGTCTATGAGTCGCAGTTCAAAGCCATGCTGGCGGCAGAACATATTCACCCCGCCACCGCCACGCGTAAAGTTCTGCATCTGCTGCCAGGTGATGCAGCGCGGCGAGACACTCACGCCCTCGTGCTCTATGCCGTGGTCAGCGGCGAAGAGCAGATGGACGGGGTGGCGCAGCTCGGGCGAAAGCGTCTGTTGTATCAGCCCTATCTGCAAGGCCAGTTCCTCCAGACGCCCGAGCGAACCTTTTGGCTTGTTCAGGTTGTCAATCTTATTTCTTAATCGTTGTTCTAAACTCTTATCCATACAAGCAACTACGTTTAATTTTTAGTCCTTCGGGCCAGCCCCTTTAACTCACATCATCCCTCCATCGGGATGGTCGGGGGTGAGCTCTGAGTGGGGTAATATCTATTTTATTTTTACAGGAATTCCGCTGACCATCATCACTACCTCATCGGCCTTCTGGGCTGCATACTGGTTCAACAAACCCAGCAAATCAGTGAAGCGGCGCTGGACATCGTTGACAGGCGTCCCGCCAGACCCTATCTCGTTGGTGACGATGATGAAGGTGGCATCTTGCGACGTGAGGCGGTCGAACTCAGCCTTCATAGTCTCAAGAGCTCTCTCAACGTCGGCTTCAGCACCATCGGCGAAGAAAAAGTTCGTGGCCCACAGCGTCAGACAATCTACGAGCACTACCCTCCCCCGCACATCGTGCCGGCTGAGCCAGCGCTCTTCTTCTATATTCGTCCATTCGGGCCCGCGGCGTTGCTGGTGTTTCTTCACCCGCTCATGAAATTCCTCGTCCCATACATGAGCAGTAGCCATGTATATCGGATTCTTGGAGAGCGTCAGTGCCAGCCGCTCGGCATGTATGCTTTTGCCCGATCGCTGTCCTCCGGTAATCAGACATATTGACATATCTTCTACAGATTATAAACTCATTTAGGTTGTTCCTGACCACAAGCTATTGGGGTCGCTTCGCTCAAAATCATTCAAATATAAAATCCGGGCTTCAAGAAAGAGATATTTGGGATGAGATCTCTTATAGATTCTTAGGCCGACCGAGACCGATATCAGAAACGGGAATTATTAACACGCTAACAGGTTAGCAGATTTGTTATTTCCTCGGGACGCTCAACCAGGCAAGTGGCACCGTGTGCCACAAGGAAATCCTTGTCGCGAAAGCCCCAGAGGACGCTGATGCAGGGTAGGCCGCTGTTGCGAGCCGTCATCAGGTCCACATCGGAGTCGCCGACGTAGACAGCATCTTCGGCCTTTACGCCAAGGGCATCCAGCGCTATCCTCACCATGTCTGGCTGTGGCTTACGTGCCACGCCCTGACGCTCGCCCACGGCCACCTCCACACTGTCGCTGAAATAGCGGGTGTAAAGCTCGTCGACGCCTGCCTGCAGTTTGTTGCTGACGATAGCCAGGCGCAGGCCGGCTTCCTTGAGACGGCGCAGGAGTTCGGCCACGCCATCATAGAGGCACGTAAATTCCTGGCAGTGGTCGACATAATATGCCTTGAAGTCTGCAAACACGCGCTCCAACTGTGTCGCACCAGTCCCACGTGGTACGGCACGCTCTATGAGGCGCCGCACACCATTGCCGACGAACGTCCGCACCTCATCCAGAGTCCGCTCAGGCAGACCATTGTGCCGCAGAGCCCAGTTAGTGGCATTACACAAATCCTCGAGCGTGTCAAGCAATGTGCCGTCGAGGTCAAAGACGACGGCTTTTATCTTCCGGCCTTCCAACTATCCAATCTTAAAGCCAGTGCCCTTCTTGGTCGAGGTCGTCGACGTTGACGACTTGGTGGCCGCAGGCGTAGTTGCCGGCTGCGACACGTTGCCGTACTCAGCCTTAACCTTAGGTATTGACTTCTGCAGCTCGCTGATGCGCTTAGAGCTGCTGGGGTGAGTGCTCATGAAGGGTGTAGGGTTGCTGCCGCCGCTGGCTGCCTCCATCTTCTGCCAAAGCGTGACGGCTGCGTTAGCATCGTAGCCAGCAATCGTGGCCAACACTATGCCAATGTAGTCAGCCTCCAACTCATGCTTACGCGAGAAGGGAAGCAGGGCGCCGTACTGCGTGCCCATACCGTAGGCCGCGGCAACGGCCTGCTGCGTCTGAGCGCTGGCGCCACCGACGACCGCGCCGAGCACCGAGCCGCCCATCTGCTGCAGTATCTGCTGGCTGGCACGCTCCTGTCCGTGCTTGGCTATGGCATGACCCACTTCGTGACCTATCACGGCTGCCAGTTCGTCGTCGCGGTCGGTTCCGTTACCTATGAGCTTAAGCATGCCGAAGTAGACCACTATCTTGCCGCCAGGCATACAGAAAGCGTTGAGGTTGTCGTCCTGAGTGAGGTTAAACTCCCAGGCGTAGTTCTGCAGGTCGTCTGTCTGCCCCGTCACGGTCAGATAAGCCTCGGCGGCAGCAGCTATGCGCTGCGCCACGTTCTTTACGACAGCCGTGGCATTAGCGTCGGTCGACACCTTGGCCGACTTCATGTAGCTCTGATACTCTGTCAAGCTAGCCGAGAGTATCTCCGACTCCGACACCAGATTCAACTGTTTGCGTCCAGTCATGCTGACCGTAGAACACGCTGAGAGCACCGCAGCAACCACGGTGCACGAAATGATTTTCTTAATCATTGCTGTATTATTTAAAAGTTTTTGATTATTTGCTACAATATATTTCTTAGCTTTTCCGTTGCAAAAATAATGAAAGTTTACTTCTCGGCCAAGAAAAGAGACGGAAAAGAATATTTTCAGCCTTCTTTTTTATCTGCCATCCCTAATGCTTAAAGGCCTCTGAAAGACACATTTCCACCACCGAATGGCCCACTAAAATCATCACTCTTGCGAAACCCAACTGGTCGAAAGGTTTTCAATTTGGAAAACTTTTGAACGAGCAACTTTTTCCAACAGCTTGATTATCAACCATTGTTTAAAAAGTTTTGGAAAACTTTTAAAAAAAATATTCGTTTTTCTTGCTTAATCCAGTCAAACACTATACCTTTGCAACGATTTCCGATTAACTGAGTAGGAAAGTTCTTCCAGCCTGATTTAACTTATACTTTAACCTATAAATCCAACACGTTCAGCACTAACCGCTAAGCGTAACTGCCGAACGGCACCAACAGCAATGATTCAGACAGTAGTCAAGCGCGACGGGCGCATCGTAGGCTTCAACGAAGAGAAAATCGTAGCCGCAATCCGCAAAGCTATGCTTCGCACCGACGAGGGCGAAGACGAGCACCTCACACACCAAATTGCTGACCGCATCAGCATGCGCGGCAAACCTCAGATGACCGTTGAGGAGATTCAAGACCTCGTAGAGCTCGAACTCATGAAGAGCGCGCGCAAGGACGTGGCCAAGATTTACATCCAGTACCGCAACCAGCGTTCCATAGCCCGCAAGGCTAAGACGCGCGAAATGTTCCTCGAGATCATCAACATAAAGAGCAACGACGTCACGCGCGAGAACGCCAACATGAACGCCGACACGCCCGCTGGCATGATGATGAAGTTTGCCAGCGAGACAACCAAGCCATTCGTCGACGACTACCTGCTGGCCGACGATATCCGCGAGGCCGTGAAGAATAACTACCTCCACATCCACGACAAGGACTACTACCCCACCAAGTCGCTCACGTGTGTACAACACCCCTTGGACCACGTCCTTGAGGGCGGCTACATGGCCGGGCACGGCGAGAGCCGGCCTGCCAAACGCATCGAGACGGCCAGCGTCCTTGCCTGCATAAGCATGGAGACAGCCCAGAATGAGATGCATGGCGGACAGGCCATCCCCGCCTTCGACTTTTACCTCGCGCCCTACGTGCGTATGACTTTCGTCGAGGAAGTGAAGAAACTCGAGGAACTCTTCGCAGCTGACTACAGCCATCTCTATCAGGCAGCCCTCGACGACTACATCATCAAGGACCTCAGCGGGCTCGAAGGCGAAGCGCGAGTCCTGCAGCACGCCATGAACAAGACTGTAAGCCGGGTGCATCAGGCCATGGAAGCCTTCATCCACAACATGAACACCATCCACAGCCGAGGCGGCAACCAGGTCGTTTTCTCTTCTATTAACTATGGTACAGACACCAGCGCCGAAGGCCGCTGTATCATACGCGAGATCCTCAACACGACATACGAGGGCGTAGGCTCCGGCGTCACCGCCATCTTCCCCATACAGATATGGAAAAAGAAGCGCGGCGTCTCATACCTGCCCACCGACCCCAACTACGACCTCTACCAACTGGCCTGCAAAGTCACCGCACGCCGTTTCTTCCCTAACTTCCTCAACCTCGACGCCACCTACAACCAGGACGCCGACTGGCGCGCTGACGACCCCAAGCGCTACATCCACGAGGTGGCCACTATGGGCTGCCGGACACGCGTCTTCGAGAACCGATTCGGGCCCCGTACCAGCATCGGCCGCGGTAACCTCAGCTTCTCAACCATAAACATCGTCAAGCTCGCCATCGAATGCATGGACATCCATGACCAGGAGCAACGCATTGCGGCCTTCTTCGCTAAGCTCGACAACCTGCTCGAGATCACGGCTCGCCAGCTCCACGAACGTGTCGAGTTCCAGAAGACGGCTTTCGCCAAACAGTTCCCGCTGCTCATGCACAGCCTCTGGGTAGGCTGCGAGAAACTGTGTTCCAACGACACCATCGAGAGCGTCATCAACCAAGGCACGCTTGGCATCGGCTTCATCGGTCTGGCCGAATGCCTCGTGGCACTCACAGGCAAGCACCACGGCGAGAGCGCAGAGGCTCAGAAACTCGGGCTGAAAATCGTAACCTACATGCGCGACCGCGTCAACGATTTCAGCGTACGCTACCAACACAACTACTCCGTGCTGGCCACGCCAGCCGAGGGCCTCAGCGGGCGCTTCACCCGAGGCGATCAGAAACAGTTCGGACGCCTGCCTGGAATCACCGACCGCGAGTACTATACCAATTCCAACCACGTGCCCGTTTACTACAAATGTTCTGCACGCCACAAGGCCGAGATTGAGGCGCCATACCACGAGCTCACTCGAGGCGGCCATATCTTCTACGTCGAGATTGACGGCGACGCCACTCACAACCCCGAAGCCATCATGAATATCGTCGACATGATGGATGCTCTCAACATCGGATACGGCAGTGTCAACCACACTCGCGTACGATGCATGGACTGCGGATACGAGACTGCTGATCACATCGACGAATGCCCCCACTGCCACAGCACTAACCTCGACCGCCTGCAGCGCATCACCGGCTACCTCGTAGGCACTACCGAACGATGGAACCGAGCCAAGCTGGCAGAACTCAACGACCGCGTAATCCATAACACCGACTACCTGGAATTCAAAGAATAAGACACCATATCACACCACAAAACTTTTTTATGAGTAGTTTTCTATGCATATTCGAGTTTTGGATATAATGGAGGACACCACCGTCGACGGCCCCGGCTTCCGCACCAGCATCTACTGCGCCGGCTGCAGCCACCACTGCCCCGGTTGCCACAACCCTCAGTCGTGGGCCGCAGACGGCGGGCGAGAGATGAGCGTTGAAGAGCTGATGGGGATTATCGAGGCAGATCCCTTTGCCCCTGGAGTCACTTTCACGGGCGGCGATCCTATGCAACAACCAGAGGGCTTTGTCCAGCTGGCGCAGGCTATCCGCACACGCACGGCCAAGAACATCTGGTGCTACACAGGCTACACCTTCGAGGCACTACTCACAATGCCTGCACAGCGACGACTACTCGAGCTCGTAGATGTCCTTGTCGACGGGCCTTACAGCGCCTCACAGCGCTCCACCGACCTACTCTTCCGCGGCTCAGCCAACCAGCGCCTTATCGACGTGCCACGCTCCCTCGCTGCCGGCTCCGCTGTGCTGTGGAGTCGATAGTAAGGGAACAGCGGGCAGCGACAAGAATGAAATTAAGACAATAGAAGGTATCCCCAAAAAACTGCGGATTAGGCGGACAGCGCCAAAGAAAGGATGCAGAAAGCCCTGCCAGAAAGCGGCAGCCATCAGGATGTAAAGCCCCACGACAATAGTTGCCCACCGAAAAGGTACTGGCTGTGTCAGTTGTTCCGTCACGATGGAACAATGTATCCTACTAAATGTTTTCGGCTGCATAAAGCAGTGAACGCGACATTTCGGCCGTTCACCAATGCCCTTCCGCACCTACGAACCAGAAAACGGGAGTCAAGTTTGGCTTGACTCCCAAAGAAACAGTTTTGAAGTGATACTTATCCCTTATCGGTCGTCAGACAGTTACATGCTGACGACCGATTTTCTCTATAAATAGCAAGAAACTATTTTTATCCTAACGCAAGTTCGGTATAAGCTCTATGCTATTAATCTTCTTTTGTCAATGATTTCAATATTTATTTCTATTGCTGTCCGCTAAAACTCAGATGCGCAATAATCATCGTCCGCATTGCCCATAAACAGGTGTT
>CAJOLI010000014.1 GCA_905235285.1 uncultured Bacteroidaceae bacterium | reverse complement strand
TTTATTTTATCAAGAATTAAACAATAATAATTGCCTATGTTTATTTTATCAAGAATTAGAGAATTAGAGAATTTCTCCTATTCGTTTTTGAATTGATGAGGATTTGAGAAGGTTTTTGCATCGCAAAAACGTTTCTATAATTCCGATACATTCGAGTTCCAGAGTATGTGAATAATTCTCTAATTCTTGAAGTGTCAAGCGAGCAAGCTCGAGCGCTCTAATTCTTGATAAAAAAATAAAAAAGAGACAATTCAAGAATGAGTAGTTATTAATTCTTGATTAAAAAAATATAACTATAACAAGCGAAACTTGATTTAGTCATTATAGAAACGAGTAAAAAGAATATATGGCAGACCAGAACCAGCCGAACATTAACGGCAACGCGAACAGCACGAATAGGGGCAATAAGAATAAGATGCCGCGTTTCAATTTCACATGGGTCTATGTGTTGATTGCCTTGGCATTGGGGTATCTCTTCTTTGCCGGTGGCGACATGCAGCAGAGCGGCACAGCCTCGAAGAAAGTGACGTACACGGTGTTTAAGCAGTACGTTGAGCAGGGCTATGCCAACAAGATTATTGCCAACAAGGATGAAGGTTCAGTGCGCATGTACGTCAAGCCTGAACACATCCGCGACGTCTTTCAGCAGGGCGTGGAACAGACGGGCAAACAGCCCTTTGTGCAGGCCGAGTTCCCTTCCGCCGACAAACTGGACGAGTTTGTTGAGGCTCAGCAGGAGCTGGGCAATTTCAAGGGCGAGCTAAGCTACAAGCGCTCTGATGACACTTTCATGCAGGTGTTTTGGAACTTGTTTCCCCTCTTGTTTATCATCGCTGTATGGATTTTCATTATGCGGCGGATGGGCAGCGGCGGTGGCGTCGGCGGAATGGGCGGTATCTTCAACGTAGGCCGTTCGCGTGCGCAATTAGTAGAAAAAGGTACGGAAAACGAGTCGAAGGTTACCTTTAAGGATGTTGCCGGTCAGGCTTCAGCCAAGCAGGAGGTTCAGGAAATCGTGGAGTTCCTTAAGAATCCGAATAAGTTTACAGACCTTGGTGGCAAGATACCTAAGGGCGCCCTGCTCGTAGGCCCTCCAGGGACGGGTAAGACGTTGCTGGCCAAGGCCGTTGCCGGCGAGGCTGATGTGCCTTTCTTCTCGATGAGCGGTTCTGACTTCGTAGAGATGTTCGTCGGCGTCGGTGCCAGCCGCGTGCGCGACCTGTTCCGTCAGGCAAAGGAGAAAGCGCCTTGCATCATCTTCATCGACGAGATCGATGCCGTAGGGCGTGCCCGTTCGCGTAATGCCATGATGGGGGGCAACGACGAGCGCGAGTCGACCCTCAACCAACTGCTGACAGAGATGGACGGCTTCGGCACCAACTCCGGCGTCATCATCATGGCTGCCACGAACCGTGCGGATATCCTCGACAAGGCCTTGCTGCGTGCCGGGCGCTTCGACCGCCAGATACATGTAGACCTTCCCGACCTTAACGAGCGCAAGGCCGTGTTCAAAGTGCACCTGCGCCCCATTAAGGTAGATGCCTCGCTTGACATAGACCTCCTGGCACGTCAGACCCCCGGTTTCAGCGGCGCTGACATCGCTAATGTATGCAACGAGGCCGCGCTCATAGCTGCTCGCCATGGTAAGCAGGCCGTGACGAAGGAGGACTTCCTGGCTGCCGTAGACCGCATCGTAGGTGGTCTGGAGAAGAAAACGAAGGTGATGACAGAGGATGAGAAGCGCACTATAGCCCTTCACGAGGCTGGCCACGCCACCATCTCGTGGAACCTGCAGTATGCCAATCCGCTTATTAAAGTTACCATAGTACCGCGCGGACGTGCTTTAGGAGCCGCGTGGTATCTGCCCGAGGAGCGTCAGATAACCACTCGTGAGCAGATGCTTGACGAGATGTGCGCCACCCTTGGTGGTCGTGCGGCAGAGGAATTGTTCACAGGGCATATCTCAAGCGGAGCGATGAACGACCTGGAGCGAGTGACGAAGCAGGCCTACGGCATGATAGCCTACATGGGCATGAGCGATGCACTGCCTAACCTCTGCTACTACAGCAATGAGGAGTATTCGTGGCAGCGCCCCTACAGCGAGGCCACGGCGGAGCTCATCGACAAGGAGGTGAAGCGCATGATAGCCGAACAGTATGACCGTGCGAAGCGGTTGCTGCTTGAGAAGCGTGAGGGCCACAAGGCTCTTGCCGACCTGCTTGTGGAGCGCGAAGTCATCTATGCTGAGGACGTAGAGAATATTTTCGGCAAGCGCCCGTGGGTGAGCCGTACGGAGGAATTGCTTACAAGCCAGCCGGCCAATGATGACGGTGAAGACAATTTATAGAAGCCTTCTTAAATAGTAGACATAAGAATGAAGAATCTGATAGTGCGCGCTCTCACAGGCGTCGTTTTCTTAGCCGTGATGATCAGCGGTATCCTGTATTCGCCAGCCACCTTCGGCGTGTTGTTTACAGTAATCACAGCTTTCAGCGTGTGGGAGTTTACGGGAATCGTCAATATGCGAGCCGATGTAGACGTGAATCGTTTCATCACGACGGTGGCCGGAGGGTGCCTGTTCGTAGGTTTCTTCGGCTATGCTGCCGGCATCCCCGGCGGCGTGTTGCTGTTCATCCCATGGCTGTTGAGCATGATATATCTGCTTGTCGCCGAGCTGTACCTGCAGCGTGAGGCTCCTCTGAACAACTGGGCATACTCGATGATGGCACAGATCTATGTGGCACTGCCCTTCGCGCTGCTCTCGCTGGTCGAGTTCACTCAGGTGAACGCCGTCGCCTCGCCGGAGGTCGGCACTGCCGCCGGTTGCTGGCTTGTACTTGCTATCTACGTCTTTCTCTGGGTCAACGACACGGGAGCTTACTGTGTCGGTTCACTTCTCGGCCGTCATAAGCTGTTTCCGCGAGTGTCGCCGGGCAAGTCATGGGAAGGCAGCATTGGCGGCGGTGCGCTGGTCGTAGTCGTAGCTCTGCTCGTTGCATTCCTCGGGCCCAAGGATGAACTCGTTGGCGCGGGCCATACTACGCTCGGGCTGACCGCTGTGGAATGGGCCGGCTTTGCCGTGACGGTCGTAGTCTTCGGCACGTGGGGCGACCTCATCGAAAGCTTGCTTAAGCGGCAGATGGGCATCAAGGACAGCGGCAACATCCTGCCGGGGCATGGTGGTATGCTCGACCGTTTCGACAGCAGCCTCTTGGCAATTCCCGCCGCAATCGTGTACCTGTACATGGTTGTAATCCTATAATAAACGTTAAAACAGCACCCCTTTTCTTAAACGCTACAAGAATAAAGCCGTCAGACTTACCGACGGCTTTTATAATTTACACCGATGAATAGAATCCTTACAATATTCCTTGCGCTGTGCCTCGCGATGGCCGCCAGCGCTCAAAAAGTGACTGTCAGCGGCACCATCGTAGACAGCGAAGGCGAACCGCTCCCCGGGGCTACCGTAGTGATTATGAATCCCGACAGCACGCAGGTTACAGGCCAGCAGACGAAGTCCGACGGCACGTTCAGCATCTCCGGCGTGAAGGTAGGCAAATATCTGCTTCGGGCCTCGTTCGTGGGCTACAAGACCGCCTGGCGTCAGCTGGAACTGACGAAGAGGAACAAGGCGATGCTGCTGGGTGAGATCGTGCTGGAGGATAATGCACGCCTTCTCAAGGAAGCCGAGGTGACAGCGCGAGCTGCACAGATGGAGATGAAGGCTGACACCTTTATCTATAATTCCGATGCCTTCCGCATACCCGAAGGCTCAAACTTCGAGGCCCTGCTGAAGAAATTCCCTGGGGCAGAGATTACCGAGGAAGGCACCATAAAGATCAATGGTAAGGAGGTCAAGAAGATTCTTGTCAACGAGAAGGAATTCTTCGGCAACGACACCCAGATGACTCTCAAGAACTTGCCTGCCAAGATGGTGAGCAAGGTGAAGGCTTACGATCGTCAGAGCGACTACTCGCGCGTCACCGGTATCGACGACGGCGAAGAGGAGACAGTCCTCGACCTCACTGTGCGCAAGGAAATGACTCAAGGTTGGTTCATCAACACAGAACTATCTTATGGTTCACATGACCGTTTTGCTGAGAACATTACCATAAGCCGTTTTACCGATGAGCTGAACTTCTTCCTTACCGGCAATGCCAACAACGTCAACAGCCGCGGTTTCGGTGGCTGGGGCGGCTGGGGCGGTAATGGACTGACGACGGTCATCAACCCTGGTGTCAACATCGCATGGAACAATGGAAAGAAACAGAATGAAGCCGGACGACTTAAGTTAGAAGGCAATGTGCGCTACAACTATAGGAAAAACGATGTAGAGACGCGTTCCAACAGTGAGAACTTCCTAACGTCAACAGCTTCGCAGTTCGTCAACAGCCTCAGCAACAACCTCAGCCACAACAGGTCTGTCAACACCGATTTCCGCATTGAATGGCAGCCCGACTCCATGACAAACATCACCTTCCGCCCAGCCTATAGCTACAACAAAAATGACAATAGCGGCAACAGCCGGAGCGTGACGTTCAGCGAGAGTCCATACGATGCAGGCATGACGAATCCACTCAATGAATACGGCACTAAAGACGACGAAGGCAACTTCATATATCAGGATATACTTGTCAACGACAACACTCGTCAGAATAAAGGCGACAGCCATAACTACAATATTGACGGATGGCTGCAAGTGAACCGCCGATTGGCAAAGCCCGGGCGTAATGTGACACTTGATTTCGGGGGCAATGTCAGCGAAAGTTCCAGCCAGAGCTACAGCCGCTCGCTCGTGAATTTCTTCCAGAGCAAAGAGCAACCCTACACCTTCACCAATCAGTACAACGACAATCCGTCGAAGAACTGGAACTATCGCGTGCGTGCCTCTTATTCTGAACCAATATTCAAGGGCGCCAATCTGCAGTTCTCATATCAGTTCCAACGTCGCTACAGCGACAGCGACCGCTCAATGTACAGCATCGACTCACTGCTCTGGAACAAGGAAAAGTATCCTATCTTCGGCAATATGACTGATGAGGAAATAATCCAGCAGCTCGTGCTCGGATATACGCCCTCGCAAGAACTGCTTGAAGGGCTGAGGAACATCGAGAATTCGCAGTATGCAACCTACAACGAGTACAACCACGATGGCAGCGTTATGATGCGTTATCAAGTTGGGGAGATCAACTTCAATGCAGGTGTCAGCTTCCAGCCCCAGACAACGTATATGGACTACACTAAGAACCGGCTTGACACGACCGTCACCAGACACGTATTCAACTGGTCGCCACGTATGGACCTCAGATGGAAAATATCGAATACCAGCCAGCTGCGTGCCCGCTACAATGCCCGCATGAGCCAGCCCTCGATGACACAGCTCCTTGATGTTGACGACACCAGTGACCCGATGAATGTCAGCCATGGTAATCCGGGACTGAAGCCTTCGTGGAGCAATAATTTCAATATGTTCTACAACGGCTATCTCGTCGACAAGCAGATGGGCTGGGCTTTCAACGCCCGTTTTAATAACACATGGAACTCCATCTCAAACCGGACCATGTATGATATGACAACGGGTAAGCGTGAGACTACACCTGACAATATCAGCGGCAACTGGGATACGGGCTTCTGGGCTGGTTTTAACACGGCTATCGACCGCAATAAGAACTGGAATATATCCAATAACGTAAACTTTAACTACTCTCACAACGTGGGGTATATGGCCATCGACCAGCAGTCGTCGTCTGTGAAGTCAACAACAAAGAACACATCCGTCGGCGACAATATGCGACTTAACTACCGCAACGAGTTTGGCGACTGGAGCCTCGATGTAGGTGTCAACGGTGGTTTCAACTATAACCACGCACGTAACGCCATCCGTGAGAGTGCCAACCTCGACACATGGAACTTCAACTATGGTGGAAATTTCCAGATTACGGCACCTTGGGGCACAAGCCTTTCTACTGATATCTCGCAACAAAGTCGCAGAGGTTATCAGGATGAAACGATGAACACCAACGAACTTATCTGGAATGCGCAACTCTCTCAGACATTATTGCGCAACAAAGCACTGACGTTGAGCTTACAGTGGTTCGATATCCTGAAAGAGCGCAGCAACATCAGCAGAGCTATAAATGCTTTCTCGCGTACTGACTCGTGGAGCAACTCAATCAATTCTTACTTCATGGTAAGAGCTATCTACCAGATAAACCTTATGGGTAACAGTGAGGCTCGCCGTGAAGGATGGGGCGGTGGTGGCTTTGGCGGTCCGCGTGGCGGCTTTGGCGGTGGTCGTGGTCCCGGCGGATTCGGCGGCGGTCGCCGATAGGTCGTCAGATAAAGAAAAAACGCATAGCGTTCGTCAGTCTACTTACGTCTGAAGATACGCTATGCGTCTTATTTTTTGCTGTTGTAAGTGCAACGCTATCAGCGATTGGCCTTTCGCACTTCTCCTGGTGTCTGGCCAAACTTCTTCTTGAAGATGGCAGAGAAGTGTGAAACATTCTTAAAGCCTACGTCGAAACAGACGTCCGACACACGTAGGCCGCGGGCAAGCAAGTCGTACGACGCGCGCAGGCGTCGGTCGGTGAGCCAACGTTCAGGCGAGAGGTCACTCATTTTCTTGAAGTCCCGCTTGAAGGTTGAGAGGCTACGTCCTGAAGCCCGTGCAAACTCGGTCATCGACATGTCGCAGCGATAATTGCGCTCCATAAAGTCCTGCAACTCGATTTTGTTGCTAAGCGCGCCTCCTTGTTGGCGACCACTACTGTCGAGGTTCAGGGCTTCAATTGCAGTAGGAGTTGTGTTGAAGTTCGTATCGGGCATAAAAAGTTAATAAAATGTGAATAAGAAGAATAATTGCAGCAGAATGAGTCTGTTATGAGTTTCTCAGCTCTGCGCTGCAAAGATAAATTATTCACATAGACGCTCGTTTGTTTTGCGGGTCAATTTTGCTAAAGGTGTGGTTTTTGTGCTAAATATGTGCAAGTTAGGGCCTTTTTACTAACTTTTTATATGAAAAAAGAGAGTCTCTGCTCGCCTGTGAGCTCAGTTTTTATTATTTTTGTGCCAGTTTTCAAGGAAATCATGCAAAATTGTAATAAATATGAAAAGATTTGCTTTCAAGATGTATCTTAAACCGGGCTTTGAGGAAGAGTATGAGCGTCGCCATGCTGCATTGTGGCCTGAGCTTAAGAAAGGCATCAAGGATGCCGGCGTGAGTAATTATAGTATCTACTGGGATCGCGAGACGAACATCCTCTTTGGCTATCAGGAGATAGAAGGTGAGCAGAGCTCTCAGGATATGGGTGCTGACGCTACTACGCAGCGCTGGTGGGATTATATGAAAGACATTATGGAGACGAATGCCGACAACAGCCCCGTCACCATACCCCTTCGTGAGGTCTTTCATTTAGACTGATTCAGCCTCCCTAATACGAAATGCTGAATCGCAGGTTGCGGGCGTCAAACGTGATGCCCGGGCCGGAGAAGAAACGAGAGAGTGAACCCTTGGCAGCGAGAGCTGTCGGAGTCCCTATCTCGAGGTACTCTTTGTCCATAAGCCAGAGGTCGTCGGCCGTCTGCAGGGCAAGCTCGAGGTCGTGGGTGGAGAGGAAAACAGTCTTTTGCATCTCATGAGCGAGGCGGCGCAGCAGCAGCAGTATCTCCACTTTCGAGGGGAAGTCGAGGAATGCCGTGGGCTCGTCGAGCAGTATGACGGGTGTCTGCTGCGCCAGGGCTTTGGCAATCATCACTTTCTGGCGTTCGCCGTCGGAGAGCGTCGTGGCAAGGCGGTGGCGCAGGGGCTCTATGCCCACGAGCCCTATAGCGTTGTCGACGGCCTGCACGTCCTCGTCTTTCAGCTTTCCCCAGAAGCCGGTGTAGGGGCTGCGTCCCATGGCTATGAGTTCGTTAACGTGCATGTTTCCCAGGTCGGGCCGCTCGGTGAGTACTACGCCTATACATTTTGCCAGCTCCTTGGGCTCGTAGCTCTCCAGTTGCCGCCCTGCGAGTAGCATCTTCCCTTGCAATGCCGGCTGGAAGGCTGCCAGCGTGCGCAGAAGTGTGCTCTTGCCGGCGCCGTTGGGGCCGAGCAGGCAGGTCAGCCGCCCCTCTTCGAGCCGGGCGTTGATATTGCGAGCTACCACGTGTACCTTGCCGTGCACGTGGTAGCCTGTCGAGAGCGCTGCAAGTTCGTAGGTCATCTTATTCTATTTTATGGCAATAGCTCACTCCGAGCCGGTCGTAGAGCTGCTTCATCCGCGGCAGGCGGTTCTTGAAGTTTTCGAAGTCTTTCTGATCTGGGCGGCACCACTGCACTTCACTGATGGCATCGAGGCGTGGCAGCAGCATGTAGAAGACGTGTTGCGGGTAGAGAATGTATTCAGTCCACAGATTCACCTGTGGCCCGAGGATGTATTTCTGCTCGTCGGCTGAGAGCTGGTCGGTCGGGAGGGGCTCGAAGCTGTAAACCTTCGATGCTGGCACGTAACCTCCGATGCCTAAGGGCTGCGAGCTTGGTTCCTTGAGCTGATAGTAGTCGATATAGCAGTGTGAGGTGGGCACCATGATGACGCGGTGGTGCTGCCTGGCAGCCTCGATGCCTCCGTTGGTGCCACGCCACGACATGACGATGCCGTTGTCGGTGAGTCCTCCCTCAAGTACTTCGTCCCAGCCTATTATGTCGCGTCCACGCTCGCCGAGGAACTTCTCTACTTCGTGGTTGATGTATGTCTGCAGCTGGTTCTCTATGCTGTGCTTGCCATCGTCCTTGAGACCCAGCTCCTTAGCCTTGGCCTGACATTTGGGGCATTCCTTCCAGCGCTCCTTCGGACATTCGTCGCCTCCGATGTGAATATACTTCGAGGGGAATACGTCGCAGAGTTCGCCCAGTACGGTCTTCAGGAAGGTCAGCGTCTCGGGGTTGCCGGCGCACAGCACCTCGCGGCTGACGCCCCATATCGTCCATACGGGGTATGGTCCGCCAGTGCAACCGAGGTTCGGGAAGACGTTGAGGGCGCCCATCATGTGGCCCGGCAAGTCTATCTCAGGGATGATGTTGATGTATCGTTCGGCGGCGTAGTTGACGAGCTCCCGGCATTCGGCTTGCGTGTAGTAGCCGCCGTAGCGCTGCCCGTCGTAGATCTCTGTGTTGTGGCCTATGACGGTCTGCTCGCGTACGCTGCCTTTCTTGGCAAGGTCGGGCAGGGCCTTAATCTCGAAGCGCCAGCCCTGGTCATCGGTCAGGTGCCAATGGAGTTGGTTGCAGCCGTGCAGGGCGGCTATGTCGATGTATTTCTTTACCGTTTCTATGGGGAAATAGTGGCGTGCACAGTCAAGCATGACGCCGCGGTATTCGAAGCGAGGCTGGTCGGTAATCTTTGCGAAGGGCAGCTCCACGGCTGTCAGGTCCTTGGCCACGGGCATTGCTTTGCGTAGTGTCTGTGCGGCGCGGAAGAGTCCTGCCTGCGAGGCTGCGCTGATGCTGATGCCATTCTTATCAACGACGATAGTGTAGGCTTCGGCCTCCTGAGCCGTCAGCGTCTCGCCTTTCTTCAGCTTCTTCTGAGGTGCCACGAACATCCTTACGGCGGCCTTCTTGTCTGCGGGCGTCAGCTCGAGGCGTAAGCCTGTGGCTTCCTCGAGCCATGCTCTCAGGAACTGAGCGTTGCGCGAGGCTTCCGGGTTGCCGGCATCATAGGCTATGCCCATGCCGGTGCGCAGGGTCATCGTCTGGCTGGCGTCTACATTGATGCTTTTAGGCAACGGGATGACGTTGTAGTCGGCTTGCCCGGCAAAGACGGTGGAGCCGGCAAGCATGAGAGCGAATGCAGCAATGATTTTCTTCATGACTTGTGAGGTTAGTGTGGTTTGAAAAGATTTTCTGGCCACAAAGATAGCGTTTTTTTCTTACACGCACGCGCGATACTTAAAATATTTGCGCGCGCACACGAGAAAATATATTAACGCGTTAACATATTAACCTTCTGCCCAAAACACTTAAGCCTTTCGCCTGAATCTCTAATCCTTAATCCCTATAGTCATAGGCGTCAGTACTTATGCAAAAAACGTCCAGATGCATGGCGGTATGCGTCCGGACGTTCGGGCTTTCACGTCCTGTCGTGTGTTGCCACACGTCCGGACGTTCTTTTGTTTTTTTAGATGCCGAGTTTCTTTCGTATGTCGGCAGGGATGGCGTTTTTGTTAACGAGGAAGTCCATGGTGCGTGCAGCTATGAAAGCCTTGGTCATGTACCATGTGCCTTTATAATCGCCCGTTTCGCCCCAAGAGTTTTTGACGAGGTAGTATTCGCGGCCGTTCTGGTCCTTGGCGAGGCCGTAGATGTGCATGCCGTGGTCGTCAGTGAGTTCCCAGCTGTCGAAGTCCTTTTGGCGCTGCTCCTGCGTAGGTGTGGCCTCTGGAGCATTTACGCCGAGTTCCTCGGCCATGCTCTTACGCTCTTCGGGTTTCAGCTTGAGCCACTTGGCTTGGTCGCTGCCCGTGAGGCTCTCGCCGCCGGACTTGAGGTCGTAGAGGATGCCGAGTCCCTGACGTGTGAAGCCCTGGTCGCTGACGTCGCCGCCCCAAGCTATGGTGTAGCCGTTGTCGAGTGCGTTGTCGATGATGCTCATCATCTCGTCCATGGTAACATTGTAGCTGTGGTCCCAGCGCCAGTTGTCCTGCACCTCGACGGCGAAGCTGGTGTAGAAGGGGTGATGTGTGTAGCTGGTGATGCTGACGTAGTCGTTCCAGTCGAGTCCGAGGCTGGCGGCAAAGGTCTTCGGTGTGTACTCACGACCTTCGTAGGTGAAGCTCTCGGGGACTTTGCCGAGGTAGCTGTCGAGGATACCCTGCAGGCCTGCCTTCCACTGCGTGGAGATAGTCTTGGCTTTACTTTCGGCCACAGCCTTGACGTAGGGCGTCATGACGCTGAAGAACTCGTTGAAGTTTGCCAATGTGTCGCCGATCATTGTGCCGGGCTTAGCCATGGCGTCCTCGGGAACGATGCCGTGGTTCTTGATTGTCAGCAGCACGTCGCCGGCCGAGCCGCCCTGCGAGAAGTCGCAGTCGCCGTGCATACGTACGGTGACCTCAGCGCGCTCCATATAGTCGATGTTGCAGATGTACATCTCGGCCAGGTCATAGGTCTTGCCAGTCTTCTTCAGGATTTCGCTCTCGAAGAAGCTGAGTGTTGAGTAAGCCCAGCATGTGCCCGAACGGTTTTGGTTTTTGACGTTGGTGATGGGCAATTGTTTCACGATGGTGAAGACTGGTTTGTTGGATTTTGCCTCCTTCTCCTTCTTTTTAGCGGCGAAAGAGGGCATGGCCACGATGGCGGCCAGTGCGATGATAAATGCTTTTCTCATTGTGGTTTAGCTAAATTTTTATTGGATAGATGTCTTATCTTGTTGCGAGGAACGCTTCGAGCTCGTCGATGTGATATGGAATCATCTTCTCTCCGAGGTAGCGGCAGCCGTCGGCGGTGATGAGGAGGTCGTCCTCGAGGCGAATGCCTCCGAAGTCCTTGTATCGCTCTATGGCGTCGAAGTTCAGGAAGTCCTTGCAGTGGCCATTGGCTCGCCACTCGTCAATGAGTGCTGGAATGAAGTAAATGCCGGGTTCGTCGGTCATGACGTAGCCTGGTTGCAGCCGGCGTCCGAAGCGCAGGGCGTTGGTGCCGAACTGATCGAGGCGTGGGCGCACTTCGTCGTCGAAGCCGACGTAGATCTGTCCGAGGCCTTCCATGTCATGGACGTCCATGCCCATGGCGTGTCCGAGCCCGTGGGGGAAGAACATGGCGTGGGCGCCTGCGGCCAAGGCATCATCGGTGTTGCCGCGCATCAGCCCGAGGGCTTTGAGGCCTTCGGTGATGACGCGAGCGGCCTCGAAGTGTACGTCCCACCATTTCACGCCGGGTCGTGCGATGTCGAAGGCGCGGTCGTGGGCGTCGACGACTATCTGGTATATGTCGCGTTGGCGAGCGTCGAAGCGTCCGCTGATAGGCGTCGTGCGTGTGTTGTCGGAGCAGTAGTTCTCATTAGTCTCGGCGCCGCAGTCGCAGAGCATCAGGCGTCCGGCTTCCAAAGGCTGTGGCGACGGGTAGCCGTGCATAATCTCACCGTGCATCGAGAGGATGCTGGGGAAACTGACGATGCATCCGCGCGACGAGGCTATGCCGCTGATGCGTCCGGCAATCTCCTGCTCGCTGACTCCGGGCCTGCAGAGCCGCATGGCCGTAGTGTGCATCTCGTAGCCGATGGCGCAGGCCCGCTCTATCTCGGCGACTTCCTCGGGCGTCTTTACGATGCGCTGTGCGACGACGGCTTCAATCAGCTTAAGGCTGGCCTTAGCTCGCTGATCGCGAGGATGTATGCCGGTGAGGTCCATGAGCTGGATCATGGTGTCGTGGCGATAGGGTGGCAGGAAATGTAGCGTGCGTCCGCTGTCGTGGGCATCTTGGATGAGGCTTCCCAGGCGGCTCATCGGTGCGCTCTTGCCCACGCCAGCCTGCTCGGCCATGTCGGCCACGCTGTCGACGCTGCCGAACCACACGATGTCCTCGATGTCGATGTCATCGCCGATGACCCACTCATCGCCCGAGTCGGCATCGATGACGCCCACGAGGCCTTCGCGCTGCAGCCCGAAAAAGTAGAGGAATGAGCTGTCTTGACGGAACTTATAGCCGTTGGAGGGGTAGTTCACGGGCGAGTCGTTGTTGCCGAAGAGGATTATCAGCCCGCTGCTTATGCGCTCGCGCAGAGTCGCGCGGCGCTCGATGTAAGTCTGTTTAGGGAAGAGCATAATTGTTATTTCGACGTTGTTTGTATGTTAAAGTGCTCTCGCAAGTGCTCGCGAATCATGAGCAGTACGGCAAACTGCCCGGAGTAGGCGGTCTTGCTGCCCATCTGCTGCCGCAGTTTGTGGACGAAGGCCTCTACCGTAGCCCGCAGGTTAGGTATGTTCATCGAAGGCGACAATTGCAGCGAGGCGGGCAGTTGGTCTGCGTGCTGCTCAAACCATTGGAAACACTCTTCTGTTTCTTCCGGCGTGTATTTCTGCTTGAAGTGGTTGTTCTCCGCCATAGCCTTACCATTTAGTAGTGTTGAAGCCTGCGTCGACATACCAGTCGTAGGTGTGGAACACGGCGTTCCAGCCTAAGTCTTCGTAGAACTCCGATGGCACGAAAATTGACACGCCGCCGCAGTGGGCCGGGTCGCGCACCTCCTGGAGCCAGCTGCGTGCGGCCGACGGCCAGTAGCGCGAAATGTATTGCGACGTCACGGCCTCGTCAAACGTCTTGCGCCACGCCTCGAAGACATCGTCGGGGCAACGGCGGTAGAAGAGGTTCACCATGTCGAAGTACTGAGTGAACACATCGCTGTCGATTACGGGGTAGAAGTATTGAACGTCGCCCGTCTTCACTTCCGTGCGCTCGGCGAAGAGGGCTTGCACCAAGGGCTTCGTGGCGGCAGCCAGGGCTTCGAGCTTGTCGGTGCGTATGGCCGAGATTATGGAACCTCCGTATCTGTTGCCGGGACCGCTGACATAGTAGTCGTAATAGATGCGCAGGGCATTGTCGATGTTGCCCACAGCCAATTCGGGCAGCATCTGGGTGTAAGGAGCGCCGTCGGCAGGCTGCTCCGCCGGCGAGCCTATGACGCAGTCGGTGACGTGGCGCAGCTGGTAGGCCACTTCGATACACTGCATGAAACAGGCATCGAAGAACAGATAGTCGGTGTGCGGATGGTGGGCCAGCACATTGGCCAGCGTTGTAATCTCCATTTGTGGACCCTCATCGGTCTGCGATGAGCGCTGCCCGTTGTCGATGCCAAAGGTGCGACGCCGCACTTTCTTGTAGCTCGAAGGCACCCAGCCTGAAGCATGGCTCCAGAACACGATGCCATAGTGCTCGGCCGGGAAGAAGCGGAAGACGTCCGTCAGCACGGCCTCCATCTCGGCACTGTCTGTGGAGCAGACATTGTGGTCGTAGGTCTTTACGGGCATCATCTCATGCTTCGACAAACCATAGTAGAGCTTGCTGCTGTAAGTGTTGTCAAAAAAAAGAGCCACCTGGACAGTGTCGGGCAACAACTTCAGCGCGTTAGCAATCTCTAAGGAATCCGAGCGGAAGTAGCTGCCCAGCGTGTTCTCGGCGGCGATGTACATAAAAATGGTATGGCGGCTACGTCGCACGTTCGGCTCAGGGTCGTCGTCATGACACGAGAGGAGCGTCGCTGCCGAGCACACCAAGACGGCAGATATCAGAAGGAATAATGTTTTTTTCCGTTTCATGGCTGCAAAGTTACCTTTTTTTAGCCATACTACATACTAAAATGCCAATCATTTTCGTTCTTTTAATAAAAAAAGAGAAAATATGCATTGGACTGATCGCATGCGTCTGGTAAAAGTGGTGCTCGTATGCAGCGCCATAGCCATCTGTGCGGCCTCGCTCGTGTGGTCGCATATCCTCGTCAGCGACTTGGCTCGCGAAGAGCGCGGCCGCATGGAAGTGTGGGCCGAAGCCATGCGCTCCTTTGAACAGGCCGATGAGCAGACCGACCTCGCCCTGGTGCTCAAAGTCATCAACGGCAACAACACAATCCCCGTCGTAGTGCTCTCGCCCGAAGGAACCATACAGGCACATAGGAACCTCGACCTGAAGGCCCCTGACGAAGCATCGCTTGAGAAGAAAATCTTGGCCTGGGCAATGAAGCGCCGCGCTGCCGGCAGCGTCATAGACATTCATCTCGACCACGATGAGGTGATGCAGCTTTGCTACGACGAGAGCGTTATGCTCAAGCGCCTGGCAAGCTATCCCTTCATACAGCTGGGCATTGTGTTCATCTTTGTTGTCGTGGCCATCTTCGCTCTGCTCAGCAGCAAACGGGCCGAGCAGAACAAGGTGTGGGTAGGCCTCTCGAAAGAGACGGCCCACCAGCTGGGCACGCCCATCTCGTCGCTCATGGCATGGACGCAGGTGCTCAAGGAAACTTACCCCGACGACCAGCTGCTGCCTGAGATGGACAAGGATGTGCGCCGCCTCCAGATTATTGCCGAGCGCTTCTCGAAGATAGGCTCGCACCCCGAGCCGCATCCCGAGAATATCAACGATGTAATATCACACGTAGTAGACTACATAAGCCGCCGCACCAGCAACCGCGTGACCATAACCACACAGTTGCCTTCGCAACCATTTTATGTCAATGTCTCAGCACCGCTCTTCGAGTGGGTTGTGGAAAACCTCTGTAAGAATGCCGTCGATGCCATGGATGGCTCTGGCTGCATCACGATAACAGCCGTCGAGGAACCCGCGCACTTCGTCGTCGAGGTGGCCGACACGGGCAAGGGCATACCCAAGAACCGCTTCTCGTCGGTGTTCCAGCCGGGCTACACTACCAAAACTCGCGGTTGGGGCCTCGGACTATCCCTCGCAAAACGAATCATCGAGGAGTACCACAACGGACACATCTTCGTCAAATCGTCAGAGGTCGACAAGGGCACCACTTTCCGCATTGAGTTGAGCAAAACTTAGGCTAAAAATGGCATTTACAACCCCTAAAGATTAAAGATTGGCTCATAAAAATTAAGTTTTTTAGCCTAATTCTTTGTCGCAAAAGAAAAAAGCACTACCTTTGCCGCCCGTATGGAATGTTCGAGACTCTATAAGGTAAATCTACTCGACGTGCCTGCCGAGGGCTCTGACCTTGCCTGGCACCTTGATGACGACTTCTTTAAAGCCCTCGAGCAGATAGAGATAGAGCACGGAAGCATCGATGCTGCTCTTCGGGTGAGACACAAGGCCGACGGCTACGAGGTCGACGTCGACATGGAGGGCAACGTGGATATTCCCTGCGACAGGTGTCTGGAGCCTATGTCCCAAGACGTAGAAGCCCACAGCACGCTTACGGTGAGGTTGGGACAAGCCTATGACGACGATGGCGACATCATCACCGTAGCTGCTGACACTGCAGAACTCGACTTGGCTTGGAACCTCTTTGAGATGGTTGTGCTGGCCATACCCACACACCACACTCATCCTGATGGCCAATGCCCCGTCGACGTGCCGTTCCTCGTCTCTGAAAGCCCCGAGCCTCGCTCCGTCTCAGATGCCGACAGCCCTTTTGCCAAACTGAAGGACTTGCTCGCGCAGGGCGATGCCGACAATAAATAACGCAATGCAACAAAAAATCATAAAACTATAAAGAATCATGGCACATCCTAAAAGAAGACAATCAAAGACACGTACGCTGAAGCGTCGTACACATGACAAGGCCGTAGCACCCGCACTGGCTGTATGCCCCAACTGCGGTGAGTTTCACATCTACCACACCGTTTGCCCCGCTTGTGGCTACTATCGCGGAAAGGTCGCTATAGAGAAAGAAGAAGCGTAAACATTCAACTGGCAACAGATAATTCACAATTCATAATTCAAGTTCACAATCTGCAACGAACGTGTTTGAGGCTGAAGCCCGCGCAACGAAGTTAATTGTGAATTATGAATTGTGAATTGTGAATTCTTTTTTTGTTATGGAAAAACTTCACGCCATTATCACGGGAATCGGAGGTTACGTGCCTGACTATATCCTCACGAACGAAGAGCTGAGCCGTATGGTCGACACCTCGGATGAGTGGATCATGACCCGCATAGGCGTCAAAGAACGCAGGATACTCAACGAAGAAGGCCTCGGCGCCAGCTATATGGCCCGCAAGGCTGTCAAGCAGCTGCTCGAGCGGACGGCCACCGACCCGTTCACGGTGGATGCCGTCATCTGCTCCACTTCCACGGCCGACTACCACTTCCCGTCGACGGCCAGCATCGTCATCGGCAAGTGCGGCATGACTAATGCCCATGCCTTCGAACTCTCGGCAGCCTGCTCCGGATTCCTCTTTGCCATGGATCAGGCAGCCTGCATGATAGAGAGCGGGCGCTACAAGAAAATCGTTGTCATAGGAGCCGACAAGATGTCGAGCATAGTTGACTACACCGACCGCCAGACATGCCCCATCTTCGGCGACGGCGCCGCAGCGGTGCTCGTAGAGCCTACGACGGAGGACCTCGGATGGCAGGACAGCTACCTGCGCACCGACGGTCAGGGACTGCCCTTCCTCTGCCTCAAGGCCGGAGGCTCAGCTACGCCACCTTCGCATTTCACCATCGACCACCGTATGCACTACCTGCATCAGGAGGGCCGCACGGTGTTCAAGTTTGCTGTGACAAACATGTCCGACGCCACAGCGCGCATTGCCGAGCGCAATGGCCTTAACAAGGACAATATTGCATGGGTCATACCTCACCAGGCCAACGTCCGCATCATAGAGGCCGTGGCCAAGAGGCTCGAACTGCCCATGGACAAGGTGATGCTCAACATACAGCGCTATGGCAACACCTCCAGCGCTACGTTACCACTCGCCCTTTGGGATTACGAAACTCAGCTGCACAAGGGCGACAACCTCATCTTCACAGCTTTCGGCGCCGGCTTCACATGGGGCGCGGCATATATGAAGTGGGGCTATGATGGGAAATAAGGCTTCCGCTCTGCGTGAGGTAGAACTTTACACTACGGACAAAGGCCATTAAACTTAAACATTTAACTGCGGACTATCCCGCATCAGAATGTCACACCGCTCAGGCTTCGTCAACATCGTCGGCAACCCTAACGTCGGCAAGTCGACGCTCATGAACCTCCTCGTGGGCGAGCGCATATCCATAGCCACCTTCAAGGCACAGACGACGCGCCACCGCATCATGGGCATCGTCAACACACCAGAGATGCAAATCTGTTTCTCCGACACGCCTGGAGTCCTTAAGCCCAACTACAAGCTTCAGGAGCAGATGCTGCAGTTCTCTGAGAGCGCCCTCGAGGATGCCGACGTGCTGCTCTACGTCACCGACATGGTGGAGACGCCCGACAAGAACGGTGATTTCCTCGAGAAGGTAGCCCGTATGAGCGTGCCCGTGCTGGTGCTCATAAATAAGATTGACCTCAGCAATCAGGAGACTCTGGCTGCTAAGGTCGATGAGTGGCATGCTGTGTTGCCCAAGGCCGAGATATACCCTATATCAGCCCTCCATAGCTTCGGTGTAGATGTAGTGCTCAATCGCATCAAGGAACTGCTGCCCGAGTCGCCCGCGTATTTCGACAAGGACGCGCTCACCGACAAACCCGCCCGATTCTTCGTCAACGAGATTATCCGCGAGAAGATACTCCTTTATTATAGTGAGGAAATACCTTATTCGGTGGAAGTCGTCGTCGACAGTTTCAAGGAGGAAAAGTCGCTTATACGCATCAGCGCCGTCATTTTCGTTGAGCGCGAGTCGCAGAAAGGCATCATAATCGGTCACCAAGGCGTAGCCCTCAAGCGTGTCTCCACTGAAGCACGCCGCGAGCTCGAGCGCTTCTTCGGCAAAAAAATCTTCCTGCAGTGCTTTGTGAAAGTCGATAAGGACTGGCGCAGCAGCGAGAGAGCCATGAGGCAGTACGGCTACGACCTGCAGTAGCTCCTATTAGAATCAAAACTTACGGGCTTTGCCCGCGACTATGAACACACGACACGACACGACGGGCAGAGCATGGGCCATACTCTGCTTCCTGGCTGCCTCGCTGGCTGCTGTCTGCGCGCAAGAGACTAAACCCCTCAACGGGCAACTGTGGCCAGACACCAACGGCAGGCACATCAATGCACACGGAGGGTGCGTGCTCCAGCATGGCAGCACTTACTACTGGTACGGCGAACAACGCCCCGACCGCGGCTACACCATGGACGGAGGCATCGCTGTCTACTCGTCAGCCGACCTGATTCACTGGACTGATGAAGGTCTGGCCCTACAGACCAGTCCCGATGCCGGCAGCGACATCGAGCGAGGTTGCATCATGGAGCGCCCAAAAGTGCTATGGAACGAGCGTACACAACGCTTCGTCATGCTCTTCCATCTCGAGCTGAAAGGGCGCGGCTACGACGCCGCACGCGTGGCATTCGCCGAGAGCGAGAGTCCTACGGGACCTTTCCGCTTCGTTCGCAGCACACGCCTGCATGCTCAGACATGGCCTCTCAATATGTCGGAGGCTGACATAGAGGCTGCCAAGCAGACTGATGCCAGCGCCTGGAAAGAGTGGTGGACGCCCCAGTGGCGCGTTGAGGTAGAGAAAGGAATGTACCTTTGGCGCGACATGGCCGGCGGGCAGATGAGTCGCGACCAAACTGTCTTTACCGACACCGACGGCCGCGCATACCACATCACTTCTTCGCAGGAGAACCTCACGCTGCTCATCAGCGAGCTCTCCGACGACTACCTTGGTTTCACGGGACGATACGTCATGGTAGCACCCGGAGGACAGAATGAGGCGCCCTGTCTCTTCCGCCAAGGCGACGACTACTGGCTCATCTGCTCAGGCTGCACAGGCTGGGCACCCAACGAGGCACGCATGTTCACATCCAAGAACATCTGGGGACCGTGGACTCAACTGCCGTCGCCCTTCACAGGCCAGGCCACGGGTTACCACGACATGCCGGCTAACAAGACCTTCGGCGCTCAGGGCAACTACATCTGCCGCCTCAACGGACGCCTCATCTTCATGGCCGATATATGGAACCCTCGACACCTCGCGCGCAGCCTCCACATCTGGTTGCCAATTCGCTTCAGCGACCAGGGTACACCCGTAATCCCTTGGGCCGATAGTTGGAGTGATGAACTTTGAACATTGAAAATTGAACTACGGCGCAGGCCGTGAAACAATATGTTAGTAGCTATAGTAGGACGCCCCAACGTGGGCAAGTCCACCCTTTTCAACCGTCTCACGAAGACCCGCCACGCCATCGTTTCCGAAGAGGCTGGCACCACACGCGACCGCCAGTATGGCAAATGTGAGTGGGTGGGTCGCGAGTTCTCCGTCGTCGACACTGGCGGCTGGGTCGTCAACAGCGATGACATCTTCGAGGAAGAAATCCGCAAGCAAGTTACCCTCGCCACCGAAGAGGCTGACTGCATCCTCTTTCTCGTTGACATCAACACCGGCGTCACCGACCTTGACGAGGCCGTGGCAGCCATACTCCGCCGCTCAGAGAAGCCAGTAATACTCGTGGCCAACAAAACCGACAACGGCGACCAGCAGTGGCTCGCCGCCGACTTCTACAGCCTCGGACTCGGAGACCCCTTCTGCATCAGTGCTGCCACAGGCAGCGGCACTGGCGACCTTCTCGACCTCGTGCTCGAGAAACTGCCGAAGGCCAGTGAGCTCCAGGACAACCTCGACCTACCGCGCATTGCCGTCGTAGGGCGCCCCAACGTGGGCAAGTCGAGCCTCACAAACGCCTTCATCGGCGAAGAGCGACATATCGTCACCGACATAGCAGGCACTACGCGCGACAGCATCTACACCCACTATCAGAAGTTCGGCTTCGACTTCCTCCTCGTTGACACCGCCGGCATACGCCGTAAGTCAAAGGTCAGCGAGGACCTTGAGTTTTACAGCGTCATGCGCTCCATACGCGCTATCGAGAACTCCGACGTATGCATCCTCATGCTCGACGCCACACGTGGCATCGAAGCGCAGGACCTCAACATCTTCTCGCTCATACAGCGCAACCAGAAAGGACTCGTTGTCGTGGTTAATAAATGGGACCTCGTTGAGGATAAGTCCACCACAGCCATCAAGTTCTTTGAAGATACCATACGCGAGCGCATGGCGCCCTTCACCGATTTCGACATCATCTTTGCCTCAGCGCTTACCAAACAACGCATCTTCAAAGTTCTCGAGACGGCAGCCGAAGTCGACAAGCACCGCCGCGCACGAGTAGGAACAACACGCCTCAACGCCGAGATGCTGCCGCTCATCGAGGCCTACCCGCCACCGTCGATGAAAGGTAAGTACATCAAGATTAAGTACTGCTCGCAGCTACCTGACACGCGAATTCCTTCCTTCGTCTTCTACGCCAACCTGCCGCAGTACATCAAGGAGCCGTACCGCCGCTTCCTCGAGAACAAGATACGCGAGCGTTGGAACTTCTCCGGCACGCCCATTAATATCTTCATCCGCCAGAAGTAGAGACCCGCATCAGCTTTCGGATTCCGAAAGCTGATTTTTTTATAAGTAACAGGACCTGAATATTTGAATGGATTCTTGACGTGTCATTCGTTGCAGGCACCGAGCGAACTTTAGATTCACGTCGGTTGTGAGATTTTTGTCCGCGCGTGTTAAGGTGTGGGATTGGCGACGTGGCGGTTGCTGTTGTCCTGCATGACGGCGAGCACTATGTCGCTGACCATTTGTCGCAGCTCTTCAATGAACTGGCGTGCGTCGTATTCGTGGCGCTCTATTTGTCGGAGTTTGCGCTCCCAGATGCCTGTCAGTTCGGCGCTCTTGAGCAGCTCCTCGTGGATGAGACCTATGAGTGCCACGCCGGTGGGGGTAGGTGCCAGACTCTTGCGCACGCGACGAATGTAGTCGCGTTTGAAGAGTGTCTCTATGATGGCCGCGCGCGTCGATGGCCGTCCTATGCCGTTCTCCTTGAGAGCATCGCGCAGCTCGTCGTCGTCGACGAGTTTGCCGGCTGTCTCCATGGCTCGCAGCAGCGTAGCCTCGGTATAGGGCTTGGGCGGTGTTGTCTGTTTCTCAGCCAGATTGGGCTGGTGGGGACCGCTCTCGCCTTTGCGGAAGGAGGGTAGTGTGCGCTCCTCATCTTGCGGGCGCTCCTCCTGGCTGTCGGGGTTGGCGGCATCGGTGGCGCCCTCGGGGTTGGCAATGGCTGGTGCGGCAGCGTCGGCCACGGGTCGCTTCCGCTCCCATAGGACGCGCCATGCGGGGTCTATGATGCGCTTGCCTGTTGCCTTGAATGGTATGACATCGTCGAAGGTGGCAGCGTGAAGACCTTCGCTACGCACTTCGCCGAGCACGGTGGTCTGCTCGAACTTGCATTCGGGATAGAAAGCTCCGATGAAACGGCGTGCGATGAGATCGTAGACGCGCTTCTCCATGTTGTTGAGGGAGGCCGACGTCACGGGCACGTTGGTCGGGATGATGGCGTGGTGGTCAGTGACTTTTGAGTTGTCGAAGACCTTTGAACTTTTCTTCAGCTTCTTGCCGTCGGCCATGAGGGGTTGTATGAAGCCGGCGTAGGGTGTCATGGCGGCGAGTATCTGCGGGCATTTGGGATAGACATCGTCTGGCAGGAAAGTGGTGTCGACGCGCGGGTAGGTGGCTACCTTCTTCTCGTAAAGGCTTTGAATGAGTCCGAGTGTTTGCTCGGCGGAGTAGCCGAATTTCTTGTTGCACTCCACCTGCAGCGAGGTGAGGTCGAAGAGTCGCGGCGGCGCTTCCTTGCCTGCTTTCTTCTCTACGGAGGTGACGGTGAATGGTAGCTCTCTGATGGCATCGAGGGCTCGCTGCCCCTCCTCCTGGCTGCGGAAGCCGCGGTCGCCTTCTTCCATGACGGCCGTGAAGGTGGTGTCGCGGTAGATGGTGGTGAGGACCCAGTAGGTCTCGGGCTTGAAGTTGTCGATCTCGTGCTGGCGGTTGACGATGAGTGCGAGTGTGGGCGTCTGCACGCGCCCTATGGAGAGCACTTGGCGGTTGGAGCCATACTTCAGCGTGTAGAGGCGGGTGGCGTTCATGCCCAGCATCCAGTCGCCGATGGCGCGGCAGAGACCTGCCTCGTAGAGGCTCTGGTACTCTCTCTGGTCTTTCAGTTGCTGGAAGCCTTCGCGTATGGCTTCCTCGGTGAGCGAGCTTATCCAAAGTCGCTGCACGGGGCATCGTGCGCCGGCTTTCTGCATTACCCAGCGCTGTATGAGTTCGCCCTCCTGGCCGGCATCGCCGCAGTTGATGATGCTGTCTGCAGCCTGCATCAACTTCTCGATGATGGCAAACTGACGCTCGACGCCCTTGTCGTCCTTCAGGCGGATGCCGAAGCGTGGGGGCACCATTGGCAGCTGTGCCAGACTCCAGGAGCGCCACATCGGCGTATAGTCAGCCGGGGCCTTGAGCTCGCACAGGTGGCCGAAGGTCCACGTCACCTGATACCCATTGCCTTCCATGTAGCCTTGACGCTCATCCGTAGCGCCGAGCACGCGTGCTATGTCGCGTGCCACAGATGGTTTCTCTGCGATACAAACAATCATCTTCGTCGATTTCGCAATTCGAGCGCAAAGATACAAAGAAATGACGAATGACGAGTGACGAATGGCGAATTTATTTTAGGGAGAGTGAAAAATAGAACGTGCGCAAGATAGAAGACTTAGAGTGCCAGTACCTTGAGAAAAAGTGTGATTAGCGGAGCCGAAAGGTCAAAAAAACAAAAAAAAGACTCGGTGCGACATTTTTTTTTGCTTTTCTCTTTCCTCTTTTAATTATTATTTTTACCTTTGCCGCCGCTAAAGCAGAGCAGTTCCGTGAGAGCTGCGACATGGTGACTATAGTTCAGTTGGTTAGAGCGTCAGATTGTGGTTCTGAATGTCGTGGGTTCGAGTCCCACTAGTCACCCTCCGGAAAATCACTCTTTTCAATAGCAATGCCTGCACAGACCCGTATGGTCAGCGCAGGCATTCTTCATTCTAAGCCTCCCGACACCGGGAGGCTTTGTTAATACAAGAATGTTTCCATTTGGATTTCCGGACTGCCCCCTTTAATCTTATGCTGGCTCTACGCGAAGCAGGCGGCGCGAGCCGTCGGATAGGGTAGTGGCGATGAGGTGTGCCGTGCCTCCCTCGCGCAAGTGCAGCTGGCGGCGCAGAGCTGCAACGCCTATGGGGAATCCGCGTGTGCTGAGCTCGGCGGCATTAACTCCAGAGAGTAGGCGGCGCAAGTCGGCCTTGGCGAAGGAGCAATGGTCGAGTAGTCGCCACGTGCGGCCCGGGAAGCGGGGCAGCAGTGTGTCGGAGGTGTAGAGATGCGTGTCTGGTGCCAGCTTCGTCAGCCCTGGGAAGAGCTGGCAGAGTGTGCGGAAAGGTGCCGCCTTCATCATCGTGGCAGAAGGCTCGTAGATGTAAGTGCAGAGGCTGTCAGCCAGCACGAGAGGGGCTGCCGCTTCTTCTGCATAGGTGAAGCTCAGCGCACGGTTGCCGTCGGCGCAGAATATAGGAATATCAGGAACCGAGGCGGCAGAGGGGGATGGCAGTTGTCGTGCGCCCTGGCTGGTCATCACGAACAGCAGTTCTTTACATTCGCCGTCTGCGCCTACGACGTGAACCTCAGCAATGTTCTCGAGGGCACGGAGGGCGGCCTTGATGTCGAGCATGGGCGACAGCTTGATGATGACGTAGCGGGAATGGCTGCGCAGTTGGTGCTGCAGCGAGCAGATGTCGGGTGTGCAATCCTCGATAAGCACTGTCTTTCGCCCTCTGGTGTCGCGTCGTGCCGGGTCAATCATGATAAGGGTTGCTTGCCAGTCTTCAGCGAGGAAGTCTTCGGCCAGGCCCTCGCGGACTTGGGCGTCGTGCAAGCCGAGGAGGGGCAGGTTATGCCGCGCTAAGCGGCAGAGCTCGTGGTCGCGTTCGACGTAGATGGCGTTGCTGAAAAGCGGGGCTATAGCCGTGAAGTCCACACCTAAACCGGCGGTGAGGTCTACGAATAGATTTTCCTCTTTCTGCTCCTGCAATGTGGTGGCCTCTTTCTCTGGCGTGCAGGAGGGCGTGCTGCAGAGCCGTGCGGCGAGGTCGCGCTTGTAGTCAGCCGTCGCTTCGCTTGAACATTGCTCAAGGCTGAGGCGCGGGGGAAACCACAGGCCGTCGGTAGCAGCCCAGCGCGGCAACTTGCGGGCTGCCAGCTGGCGCCCCTCAATCTGCTGCAAGGCCCAGCGCAGGTCGACGCCAGCGGGCGGGCGCCGCAACGCCAGCTGCCTTACGTCAGCGTGGGCGTTGTCGCGGACGAACTGTTCGTTGGCGGTCATGGGATAGGTTTCATGGTGCGCCGGGCCTCGGCACGGCTGATGAGGTTGAAGTGCCACCATTCGGTGCGCAGCACGGTGAAGCCAGAGGCGTGCATCACTTCGCGCAGCAGCTCACGATTTCTGCGAGCCTCGGCCGTGATGATGCGGCGGCGCACGAGGTCGCCTTCGGCATCTGTGTGTGCTGCCGGCCCGAGGAAGTCGACACGCGTGCCCATGGGGATGGTGTCGCCTGTGGCTGCGTTGCAGAGCGTAATGTCGACGGCCATGCCGTAGTTGTGCAGTCCTCCGCCGTTGCGCGGGTTGCTGACGTAGTTCTGCTGCTTCGTACCTTTGACTACGTTCCACATCTGTTGCTGAATGTGCATGGGCCGTGCGGCATCATAGACCTTGAGGCTTAGTTCCGGGTGTTTCTTCTTCAGCAGCTCTTGCGCTTTGGCCAGCGCCTTGGCAGCCCGCGGATGCAGGTACGCCTCGCGCAAGTCCTTGTAGAGAAGGCGTCCGGTGAAGTTGTCTTCGCGCGCGTACATTAAACTTACATGTATGTCGGGTGCAACACTTGTCACATCGACATAACCTGCCCGCGCCATAGCCTTGGCTGTGGCACTGACGACACGCTCCTCTTGACCCATGCACGCGTGTGTATGGGCCAGGAGGAGCGCAAGTGTTATGAGAATTGAAGAATGAGATGTGAAGAATGAACAATTCTTGGTCATAATCCCTAATTCCCTAATCTCTAATCTCTAATCAATCTCTAATTCCTAATCTTTTAAAAGCTCTTCAACTTTCTTGGCCAGTTCGTCGCCACGAAGGTTGCGGGCTGCGATGGTGCCATCCTTGACGAGGACGGTTGCGGGGATGGCGCGAACGCCATAGGCGGCAGCACCCTCGCATTCCCACCCCTTGAGGTCGGAGATTTGTGGCCATGTCATTCCGAGGTCGTTGATGGCCTGCTTCCAGGCATCGTCTTTGCTGTCGAGGCTGACACCAATGATCTCGAAGCCCTGGGCGTGGAACTTCTCATAGGCGGCCTTGACGTTGGGCATCTCTGCGCGGCAGGGTCCGCACCAGCTGGCCCAGAAGTCGATGAGCAGGACTTTGGCTTGTGCTGCCACTTCAGAGACGGCGAGCTGCTTGCCGTCGGGCGTAGTGGCTGTGATGTCCTTGAGGGGCTTGCCTACAGCGGTCTGGGCTTTGACATCATATACCTCGCGGAGTTCTTTCATCTGCGCGTTGTCGAGCTCTGCCGGCACTTGTGTGAGCAGCGTGGCAACATCCTCATCAGGGAGCATCGAGGCGTACTGCTGTAGGTAGGTCGTTCCGGCTACGTTGGAGATATTGGCTTTGATGAAGTCTTTGTAGAGGTTGATGAACTCCTCTTGCAGCTGTTCCAGTTGTTCCTTGGCTTCGGCTTGCTGTTCCTCGGTGGCAGTCTGATCAATCATCACCTTATAGATTTCATCGCCACGCTTGTTTATAGTCAGCTCCGCCTCGCCCAGTTTCGTCAGGGCATCGTTAGCTGGTGTGCCAGAGACCTTGGCTGCCGTGTTCGCCGCGGTGTCGAGTTCTACGGTGATGTTGGCATTCTCGAGCGCTACGTGAGTGGCAATCCGTGTGTCGGGCAGAGTATTGGACGTCCAGACGACAAGGCGCATGGCGGCCGTGTCCTGAACTCCTGTGAATTCGAAGCGGCCATTCTTGACGACGGTCGTGGCGATGGTCTCCCAATCGAAATCGCACAACATCACGGTGTCGCCGTCGACAGCGCCTGTGGCTGTGCCGGTGATTTTATAACCGTTGTTGGTACAGGCTGCGATGCAGAGTGCTGCGGCAGCGAGTGCTAAAGATAAAAACTTTTTCATTGTCGATAGTATTTTGGTGGGTGAATAATCAGGCTGTGAGGCCTTTTAATATGTCAAGGGCCCGGTCTTCGGCTGCTTCCATCAGCTCGCGTTCGCCCGGGCCTTTGTCGTTGAGTCCGCAGAGGTGGAGTATGCCGTGGATGATGACGCGGTGCAGCTCGCGCCCGTAAGGCTGTGACAGGCCCTGTGCGTTTGAGCGCACGGTGTCGAGACTTATGATGAGGTCGCCGGCGACGTGACGTGTCGAGCCGCTGTCGAATGTGATGATGTCGGTGTAGTAGTCGTGGCCGAGGAACTGGCGGTTGACGCGCAGGATTTCCTCGTCATCGACAAAGACATAAGCCACGTCACCCGTGGTACGCCCGTAGCTTGCTGCCACGGCCACTACCCACCGCCGAATGAGCTCTTCGTCAATGGCGGGCATCTCTACGTTTATGGTCTGAAAAGATATCAAGGTTTCAAGCTTTCTATTCTTAGTTGTTCTTGCAAAACTTGCAGTCCTCGCAGTTGCGGAAACGCTTCTCGACGAGTGCCGTCAGTCGCAGCTGTAGCGCCTCAAGAGGCACTTCGCTCAGAACTTCGCTGGCGAAGGCCTGCTTGAGCAACATGCGGGCATCGGCATCGCTGATACCTCGCTGGCGCATGTAGAAGAGGGCATCGGCATTGATCTGCCCCACGGTGCTGCCGTGGCTGCACTGGACGTCGTCGGCATAAATCTCGAGCATCGGCTGCGTCCACATGTGAGCCTCGTCGGTGCATACGAGGTTGGCATTTCGCTCGATGGAATCGGTCTTTTCTGCACCTTCGCGCACGAGGACGCGCCCTGCGAAGGCTCCTGCGGACTGTTGGTCTACGACATATTTATATAGCTCCCGGCTGGTGCATGCAGGCGCCTGATGGTCGATGAGTGTGTTGTTATCGACGTGCTGGCTGCCGCTGGTTATGGCGCTGCCGAGGAGCGTTGCTGCGGCTCCCTCGCCAGCGAGTACGATGTCTGTCTGGTTGCGGCTGAGCCCTCCGGCCAAGGAAAACGCGGCGTGTGTGAGTCTCCCTCCTGCCTCTACGCGTGCGAAGAAATGATGGAAGCGGTGGCAGCGGTCGCTGGAATCCTCTATGTCGTAGAACTCCACCTCGGCACCCTGGCCCACGATGACCTCCGTGACTTGAGTCGTGAGGAAGTCCTGCCCGTCGTCGGCCTTGTCTGTCTGTATGACTTGCACCTTAGCCCCCGCTTCAGCCACGATGAGCAGCCGCCTGTTGTGCATGAGGGGTGCGGTGGAGTGCAAGGTATTGGTGAGCTGGACGGGGTGCTCCTTGCAGGTTGATGCGGGGACGTGGATGACTGTGATGTCTTGCGCCAGCATGGTATTAAGCGCTACGATGCCGTCGGTGTCGACGGAGGCGAGGCTCCCATAGCTGCGGGCGACGGCCTGCGGGAGGTCGTCGGCAGTCGGCGTGCCCGATATCTTTACCCCGTAGTTTGGTTCGAAGGCTTGAGCTACGTCGGTGTATTTGTAGCGTTCGATGCGCCTTGAAGGGAAGCCGAGACGGCAGAAAGCCGCCAAGGCGTCGTCGCGAAGCCTGTTCAGCGTTCGTGGCGCACCATTGTCAATGCGCTGCCGCTCTTGCTGGAAGAGGTCTATGTACTGCTTCGTAGCATCCATCGTTCAAGCGTTTTGTGGCAAGTACTTGTCGAAGCCGTGTTCCTCTATCTCCAAGGCCAGCTCAGGCCCCCCGCTCTTGACGATGCGCCCGTCGATGAGCACATGCACGAAGTCTGGCTTAAGGTAGTCGAGCAAGCGCTGGTAGTGAGTGATGACAATAGCCGAGGTCTCAGGCGTGCGCAGGCGATTGAAGCCTTCGGCCACGATGCGCAGGGCATCGACGTCGAGGCCGGAGTCGGTCTCGTCGAGGATGGCGAGCTTTGGCTCGAGCATCGCCATCTGGAAGATTTCGTTGCGTTTCTTCTCGCCGCCGCTGAAGCCCTCGTTGACGCTGCGTGTGGTGAGCTTGGCATCAAGCTCTACAATCTTGCGCCGCTCGCGCATGAGCTTAAGAAAGTCGGCCGCTGACAACGGCTCCTTGCCCTCGTACTTACGCTTGGCATTGAGGGCCGCCTGCATGAACTTAGTCATCGGCACTCCGGGAATCTCCACGGGCTGCTGGAAAGAGAGGAAGAGACCTTCGTGCGACCGCTCGTCGGGCGAGAGCTGCAGGAGGTCTTTGCCACGGAAGGTGATGCTGCCCTGCGTCACCTCGTAGGCCGGATGCCCCACAAGGACGTTGGAGAGCGTCGACTTACCCGCGCCGTTCAGTCCCATGAGTGCGTGAATCTCACCTTTACCCACTCTGAGGTCTATGCCTTTGAGTATTTCTTTGCCGCCGATGCTGGCGTGCAAGTTACGTATTTCTAACATAATGAATACGGAAGTGAAAAATGTGGGTGCAAAGGTAATAAACTCTTTTAAGATTTGCCAAACAAACGTTGCAAAAGTGCTTTTAAATCATAAAAGTTTATTTAGCGCTTCATTTTTTTGCTCTTTTCCCTTCGCCACGTCAACGGAAATATCTAATTTTGTGGCGCTTTAAGAGCGGTATATTCAGTCTAACCCTAAAAATATAAAAGAAATGGCAAAATTTGATGCTTCTGTTTTAGAGAAGTATGGCATCAAGGGTAGCACCGTGATTGCCTACAACCCTTCCTATGAGTTCCTTTTTGAGGAAGAAACCAAGGCCGGTCTCGAAGGCTTCGAGGTTGGCACGGAGACCGAACTTGGCGCCGTAAACGTCATGACCGGTATCTACACAGGTCGTTCGCCTAAAGACAAGTATATCGTCGACGATGCTCAGAGCCACGACAAAGTGTGGTGGACAACCGAGGGCTACAAGAACGACAACCACCCCATGAGTGAAGAGGTCTGGGCCAAGGTCAAGGATATCGCCCTGAAGGAGCTCTCCGGCAAGAACCTCTATGTCGTAGATGCTTTCTGCGGCGCCAACGAGGCTACACGCCTGGCTGTCCGCTTCGTCGTCGAGGTCGCATGGCAGGCTCACTTCGTTAAGAACATGTTTATCCAGCCCACCGAGGCTGAGCTCGAGAACTTCGAACCCAACTTCGTCATCTACAACGCTTCAAAGGCTAAGGTTGAGAACTATGCAGAACTCGGCCTCAACAGCGAGACGTGCGTAGCCTTCAACACCACCAGCCGCGAGCAGGTCATCATCAACACCTGGTACGGCGGTGAGATGAAGAAAGGTATGTTCTCCATGCAGAACTACTACCTCCCCCTCCAGGGCATCGCTTCGATGCACTGCTCGGCCAACACCGACATGGAAGGCAAGAACACCGCTATCTTCTTCGGCCTCTCTGGCACAGGTAAGACCACCCTCTCTACCGACCCGAAGCGTCTGCTCATCGGCGATGACGAGCACGGATGGGATGACGAGGGCGTCTTCAACCTCGAAGGCGGCTGCTACGCTAAGGTTATCAACCTCTCGAAGGAGAATGAGCCCGACATCTATGGTGCCATCAAGCGCAATGCACTCCTCGAGAACGTCACCGTATGCCCCAAGACAGGTAAGATTGACTTCGCCGATAAGAGCGTTACCGAGAACACCCGCGTAAGCTATCCTATTGAGCATATCGAGAAGATTGTGAAGAAGGTCAACGGCAAGAGCGCTGGTCCCGAGGCTAAGAACGTCATCTTCCTCTCGGCTGACGCTTTCGGCGTGCTGCCTCCCGTTAGCATCCTGACCCCCGAGCAGACCAAGTACTACTTCCTCAGCGGTTTCACCGCTAAGCTCGCCGGCACAGAGCGCGGCATCACCGAGCCCACGCCTACCTTCAGCGCTTGCTTCGGTCAGGCATTCCTCGAGCTGCATCCCACGAAGTATGCCGAGGAGCTCGTCAAGAAGATGGAGAAGAGCGGTGCCAAGGCTTATCTGGTCAACACTGGCTGGAACGGCACAGGCAAGCGCATCAGCATCCCCGACACACGCGGTATCATCGACGCTATCCTCGACGGCAGCATCCTGAAGGCTGAGACCAAGAAGATTCCTTACTTCGACTTCGAAGTGCCCACGGCTCTGCCCAACGTGAATCCCGCTATCCTCGATCCTCGCGACACCTACGCCGACGCTGCCCAGTGGGAAGAGAAGGCCAAGGACCTTGCCGCACGCTTCATCAAGAACTTCGGCAAGTACACCACCAACGAAGCTGGCAAGGCTCTCGTTGCTGCAGGTCCGAAGCTCTAATGAGCTAGTTAATACATCTTGATATACCGCCGTCGGTTCAGCAGAATCGGCGGCGGTTTTTGTTATAAGATATAAAATATAAGGGTCACTTCGCTCCGCTCGGCGCTTGCGACGCTTCACACTTGAAGAAAATCATTCAAGCACATGAAGTTGAGAGATTTTTTAAATATATTTTCTTGAGACATTCTTCGAAGTATCGAAGCGTCGCAAGCGCCGAGCGGAGGAACGAAGTGACGACCATATTTAGAGAAAAGAGAATAAGAGAAAAGTTAAAGAAGCAATCAAGCACTGATTGTGAAGTATGGAACTCTCCAAATGACGTGGTGCTTAAAAACCGAAAGTGCATATTCCCTGAAAATTTCGTTTTGTTTTTTTACGAGTCTCAATAATATTCCCTACCTTTGTGCCGATAAATTGTTAAAAACATGAAAAAGTTACTCTTTATTGTAGTTTCTGCCTTGACGGCAGCTACAGTCGCTCAGGCTCAGGATGGGTACAACGACACAAAACACGAAGTGGCAATCAGTTTTGGTGCCGCCTCAAACTCTCAGTGGATTAATGGTTTGGAAGATGCTACGACCATACTTGTTTCGGGGTCTTCAGTGACTTACGACAACGAGAAGTTCAGGGGACCCTTTTCGGCAGAGTATTTCTATCATCTAAAACCATGGCTCGGAGTGGGTGGCATCTTCGTCTTTGCTCACAACAAGCAGGACATCTTGTTCATGAAAAAGAAAGACGGCGAACTGAAGCACTCCTACTTCACGCTGCTTCCCGCCGTTAAATTCGACTGGCTGAGGAAGAAACATATCGGCATGTATTCGAAGCTGGGCACGGGTCTTACACTGCGTAAAGAGAGCATCGACTGCGATGAAAGTGACGTAGAGCAGGAAGACGACACGATGATACACTTCAACTGGCAACTCACGTTGCTCGGCTTCGAGGCAGGTGGTACCAAGCTCCGTGGCTTCGTAGAGCTGGGTTGCGGCGAACAGGGTGTAGCCCTCGTTGGTGTGCGCTGTAAGTTCTAAGACGTCGTGAATGTCAATATTCGTGTATCCTTTTAACTCTTAACTATCAACTCTTAACTATTAACTCTTAATTATTAACTTCTATCTCTTAACTCTTAACTCTTTCACGGGCTCAAAGGTTTTCGAAAAGCTCAAAAATGCACCCTGATGATTTAATTTTGCCTTTTTATTTGGTGGATTAAATAAAAGAGGCTACCTTTGCCTACGATAAAGCCAAAAGAGAAGGGTTCTGCGACCAAAGCGGAGCTCTTTTACTTTTGTCTCCTTTTAATTAAATTGTTAATTAAGAAGAATATATTATAATGGCTTACATGACCCAGAAGGGCTACGACAAACTCGTAGCCGAGCTCCAACAGTTGGAATCTGTTGAGCGTCCCAAGGCTTCGGCCGCTATCGCCGAGGCACGCGACAAGGGCGACCTCAGCGAGAACGCAGAGTACGAGGCTGCCAAGGAGGCGCAGAGCCTCTTAGAGATGAAGATTACGCAGCTGAAGATGACCATCGCCGATGCCAAGATCATCGACACGAGCAAGCTCAACGCCGACACCGTACAGATCCTCACGCGCGTAGAACTTAAGAATGTGAAGAACGGCGCCAAGATGGCCTACACCATCGTCAGCGAGACCGAGGCTAACCTGCGTGAGGGCAAGATTAGCGTGAAGACGCCTATCGCCCAAGGACTGCTTGGCAAGAAAGTCGGCGACGTCGCAGAGATTCAGGTGCCGCAAGGTCTTATCCACCTCGAAATCCTCGGCATCAGCTACGAGGAATAACAGACTAACGGATAAACCTTCCGCCCTAATCTTAATTCTTAACTGTTAACTCTTAACTCTTAACTATTAACTATTCCCTAATTAATGCTATGGCATCAATATTCAGTAAGATAGCCGCCGGCGAGATACCCAGCTACTGCTGCGCCGCCGACGATGAGTTCTATGCATTCCTCGATATCAACCCAATCGTCAAAGGCCATACCCTCGTCATTCCCCGCCGCGAAGTCGACTATATCTTCGACCTTGAGGACGACGAGCTGGCGCGCCTCCACGTCTTTGCTGCGCGCGTGGCACGCGCCATCAAGCAGACAATCCCCTGCGTGAAAGTCGGCGAGGCCGTGCTTGGCCTGGAGGTCCCGCATGCCCACATCCACCTCATCCCCATGCAGAGCGAGCGCGACATGCTCTTCTCCAACCCTAAGCTGCAGCTGCCCGCCGAGGAGATGCAAGCCGTCGCCGATGCCATACGCGCAAATTTCCAAGGCTAAACCGCCTCAGCACATACTAAAAAGAAAATCCCGCCTTCTGGTGGGATTTCTTTTTGGCAATAATTTAGGAGTTGGCCCAAGACCTCGAAAGTTCTTTTAGAAAATATAAAATATAAGCCGTAAACTGTAAGCCGTAAACTGTAAAC
>CAJOLI010000013.1 GCA_905235285.1 uncultured Bacteroidaceae bacterium | reverse complement strand
AAAGATATTATGATGATCCGCTGTTGTGCCACCAAAGCCCCAGCGGGTTTTGCGGGTCAACTGCTATATTATTGCCTATCTAAGTGTAATGGAAAAAGCGTTTTTTCGAGGTTTCGCTTGGCGACTTGGGGGTAAAGTAGTACCTTTGCGGCGGCAATGAAAAAGGTAAGTATTTTCAAGACGGATTTAATTGCTTGGCAGCGCACGCATCTCCATGGCAATCAGTTCATGTTGGTGCTGGCCTTATTCGTGGGCGTACTCACGGCGCTGGCGGGTTTGCTGCTGAAGTGGCTGATTCATCAGATTGAATATCTGCTGACGAATCATTTCTCCATCACGGGTGCCAACTGGCTGTATCTGCTCTATCCCGTCGTGGGTATACTGATTACGGGCTTGTTCGTGCGTTATGTCGTGCGCGACGATATCGGTCATGGCATCACGAAGATCCTCTATGCCATCGCGCGCAAGAAGAGTTTCATCAAGGCTCATAATATGTGGTCGTCAGTAATAGCCTCTGGCATGACCATCGGCTTTGGCGGTAGTGTGGGTGCCGAGGCTCCTATCGTGCTGACTGGTTCGGCCATCGGCAGCAACCTCGGACGTCTGTTCGGCTTGGATGCCAAGAAGATGATGCTGCTTGTCGGCTGTGGTGCGGCAGGCGCTATCTCGGGTATCTTCAAGGCACCTATAGCAGGACTCGTGTTCACTTTAGAGGTGTTGATGTTTGACTTCACGCTGGGCAGCCTGCTGCCCCTGCTGGTATCGTGCGTGACGGCGGCCGCCGTCACTTTTGCCATCTCCGGCAGCGACAACCTGTTTGAGTTTCATCTGACTAACGCCTTCGCCATAGAGCGTGTGCCGGCATACCTGCTCCTGGGCGTCTTCTGTGGCCTCATATCACTTTATTTCACGCGCACCATGAACTGGCTTGAGGACCAGTTCCGCCGACTCGGGGCCCCATGGAAGCGCTTCATCATTGCAGCGCCCATTCTCAGCGTGCTCATCTTCCTCTTTCCCTCACTCTACGGCGAAGGCTACGATATGATTCGTGTGTTGCTGAATGGCCAAGGTGCAGCAGATTGGAACCAGATTATGAAGGGATCGTTCTTCTACGCTATGCCCAACCTCTTGCTCTTATACCTTGCCGGCATCATCATCTTCAAGGTCTTCGCCACCACGGCCACGAACAGCGGAGGCGGCTGTGGCGGTACGTTTGCGCCCTCGCTGTTCCTCGGATGTGTGTCGGGATTCCTCTTCGCTTCGGTGTGGAATATGCTGCCGGGCAACACCATCCTTGTGCCTGAGAACAATTTCTCGCTACTCGGTATGGCCGGACTCATGAGCGGGGTCATGCACGCTCCGCTGACAGGTATCTTCCTCATAGCAGAGCTGACAGGTGGCTACGGACTCTTCCTGCCGCTGATGATTGTTGCCGTTTCGGCATACCTGACCATAATCCTCTTTGAGCCACACAGCATCTACACGATGCGTCTGGCGCGCAAGGGCGAGCTTGTGACACATAATAAGGACCACGCCATTCTCACGCTCATGTCTATGGACTCCGTCATTGAGCGCTACGACGAGCACCTGCACCCCGACGATGACCTGGGCGAGATTGTTCGCCAGATATCCTCTTCGGAGCGTGATGTGTTTCCCGTCGTAGATGACGCGGGCAAGTTGCTGGCTGTGCTCATCCTCGACCGTGTCCGGCATGTCATGTTCCGCACGGAACTCTATCATCAGTTGCACGTCCGTGACCTGATGTCGCAGTGTGCGGCGCGTCTGACAACCAACGACGCGATGGATCTGGTCATGCAGACCTTCGACCGCACCAAGGCATGGACGCTCCCCGTCGTCGACTCCGATGGCATCTTCGTAGGTTTCATCCGCCGCAGCCACGTCACCGCCCTCTACAGGACGATGTTGCATGATCTGAGTGAGGAATAAAAGACTCTCCCCCCGGTTTTAAATATAAGATATAAAATATAAGATATAAAATATAAGATATTCAAAGATGATAAGTAATAACTTATTAGCGGAGAAATCAAAGTCATTTGGTGTTCGTATTGTTAAATGCCAACAGTACTTGACATCGAAGAAGCATGAATATATTATAGCAAACCAAATATATCGTTCTGGCACAAGTATTGGTGCAAATATACATGAAGGCATCTATGCACAGAGCAAAGCAGACTTTATTAATAAACTGAAGGTTGCTCAGAAAGAAGCTGGTGAAACAGACTATTGGCTTTACCTGCTCTTTCACTCCGACTACATCAGTGAAGAGCTCTATCAGTCTTTGAAAAATGATTGTGATGAAATCTTGCGGCTTTTAGCAGCCATCATCAAGAGTTGCAAAGACAACTTATAATTTATTTGATTTAGATTTTTATCTTATATCTTATATTTCATATTTCATATTTTATATTTCATATTTAAAAAATGAACATCCTCTTCATGGGCACCCCCGACTTCGCGGTCGCTTCCCTTCGCGCTTTGGTCGAGAATAACTATAATGTCGTGGCGGTCGTCACGATGCCTGATAAACCTGTAGGACGCCACCATGATACCCTGCAGGCATCGCCTGTCAAGCAGTATGCGGTGGAGCAGGGGATTCCTGTGCTGCAGCCTGAGCGCCTGAAGGACGAGGCTTTCCTCGAGGAACTGCGCAGCTATCATGCCGACCTGCAGGTTGTCGTCGCCTTCCGTATGCTGCCCGAAGTCGTATGGGCCATGCCGCCCATGGGAACCTTCAACCTCCATGCCGCCCTGCTGCCGCAGTACCGTGGCGCGGCGCCCATCAACTGGGCCGTCATCAATGGCGAGACGCAAACGGGCGTCACCACCTTCTTCCTCGACCACGACATCGACACCGGCCGTATCATACACCGCGTGCCGGCCCCCATTGCCGAAACAGACACCGTAGGAGATGTCTATGACCGCCTGATGACACTCGGCGCTGACCTTGTCCTGCGCACCATCGACGACATAGCCGCCGGTACGGTAGAGACCATCGACCAGGCTGCGGTGCTCGGCGACCTGTCTGCCGAGGCCCTCCGTCCCGCCCCTAAGCTCACCCGCGAGAACACCCAGATACTATGGCACGAGCACACCGTGAAATCTGCCTACGACTTCATACGCGGGCTCTCGCCCTACCCTGGAGCTTGGACCACGTTGCGCACGGCTGATGGCAAGGAGACACAGCTCAAAGTCTTTTTTGCAGAGAAGAGACCCGCTACAGACGGCCTCACATACAACCCATCTTCGAAAGGAGAGGGGAGTGGCTGCCTCGTCAGTGCGATTGATCCTGCATCCAGTCAAATACACCTTACTCCCCTCCTTACAGGGGAGGGGCAGAGGGGAGAGTCTGCCCTCCTTGTCCCCCTCGCCGACGGCATCCTACGCCTCACCGATATCCAGTTGGCAGGAAAGCGCCGTATGCCTGCCTCCGATTTCATCCGTGGAGCTCATTTAGAGGGCGCAGAACTCATTGAAAAGTAAAAAAAACGCTGAAAAGTTTGGTCATCTCAAGAAAAAGCCACATCTTTGCAGCCGATAGCGGCCTAAAAAAGCCTTTTCGGCCATCTATCTCTCCCTAATTTTCAATAATTTATTCGTTAATCATTCTAAAAATCATTGCCTATCGAGCGAACATTACTCCTAAACACTTTCATTAGATAGTAATGCAAAATCTCATTAAGGAGACAGATGAGCGACTCATCTATCTCTACGAAAATGGCAATGATGAGGCTTTCGACGTATTGCTCGAGCGCCATCAGCAGAATCTTTTTGCCTACATTCTGGCCATCGTCCATGACGAGGACCAGGCTAACGATTTCTTCCAAGAGACGTTCTACAAAGCCATCTCGTATATCCGGGCACATCGCTACACCGACAATGGAAAGTTCCTGGCGTGGCTGCTGCGCATCGCGCGCAACCTCATCATTGATTCCGTGCGACACAACCGCCCGATGGTCGACGTCATCACCGACGATGACGATGAGGGTCTCCAGAATATGCTGAGCCTCTCGGTGGGCACCGTAGAGACCGACTTCCACAACAGCCAGACCATCTCTGACCTGACCGAGATGATTTCTCGCCTGCCTCAGAACCAGCAGGAAATCATCCGTATGCGTCTTTACGAGGACCGCTCCTTCAAGGAGATTGCTGCCCTTACCAACTGCAGCATCAACACTGCCCTCGGTCGAATGCGCTACGCCATCCTCAACCTACGCAAGATGGCCGCAGGGCGTGATCTGACGCTCTTGGATGCGTAGGGCATGACGAATGCTCAAGAATGACGAATAAGAAATGTGCGAAGAATAGCAAATAAGAGCTAATAATAAAGAATGGCGAAGAGGATAGAACCTTTTCGCCATTCTTCATATTAACCCAAATCGTTCATTAGAATTCATGTTGGTGCGCTATTTGTTTTGAGTAGATTTTCGTTATCTGTAATAGCTTAAAAGCCATCTTTGGTCTAATGACCGATTTGGGTTAAGTCTTGTCTTTCTGTTGTCAGCGCACCACCTTGCGCACGCTATCGCCATCTTTGACAATCAGGATGCCGCGAACGGGCACGTCCCACAGGTTGAAACGAGCTGTGGGAGCTGTGTAGACAAGGCGACCCACAGTGTCGTAGACAAGGGTTAGAACATCATAAATCATTGAACCTCTGTCGTCAGGACGCAAGAAAGCAATGGCGTCAACAATTGAGCCTTCTCCTACTTGTAGTGCTCCATCTTCCGTTTTTTCCACAGAAACGGCATATAAACCTCCGGGAGCTCGCATGAGTTCAAGCCTGTCAGAGCCCGCGACCTTGGCTGCCATATACAAGACATAATCACCCGCAGGAAGTTTGGAGACAGGATGTAGGACACTTCGCGTTTGATCGCCATATCCAGGAGCAATGGCATCGCCATATTAAGTAAGATGTGGGTGGCGGTAAAAATAAAAGGAAAATTACTGAGTCCACTTGAAAAACTTGTTATTACTCAATCGCCACTCTTCGGGCTTATTCTCAATGTGTTCAAGCTTCCGATAGTTGATTTATATTTATCTATGTTTGCACCGAATAGAGATACGGTGCGGCGGAAGGAGATAGCTGTGCAAAGGAATCAATCCTGTTTTATACGCGCGCGCGAACATATAATATATTTAGCTACGCATCAGGAACAATAAAGCCGTTGAAGTTTTAAGCAAGGATGATGTATAGTTTAATTGCAAAACGTATTTATTTTTTATTCTTTTTACACAAAATGCAAGGAATAAGCGTGTTTTTTTTAGATTTTTTTTGTCATTTGTGAATTTTACATTATTTTTGCGCCGTTTTAGTGCTATACCCTAACGGGTTAGCTCTTGGAAAGATTGTAAAGAGATAAAAAGTATTAACCAACAAGTATTATGTTTAATTAAAGAGAGTATTTATGGAAAAAAGACTTTCTATGTTTCTGGCCTCGCTGTTCCTGTGTGTAGGTGCGGCTCTGGCCCAGGTACAAGTGAAGGGTACCATCATCAGTGCAGATGATGGCGAACCTCTCCCCGGCGCTGCCGTAAAAGTGTTGGGTACGAAGACGGTAACCGTTACTGATATCAACGGTGACTTCACCCTATCCGTTCCTAACAACGACACTCGTCTTGAGATTTCACACATGGGTATGTTACCCCGTGTCGTCAAGGCTCGCAATGGTATGCGTATCGCCCTCGACATCGACGACAAGATGCTGAACGAAGTTCAGGTCATCGGTTACGGCACCACAACCCGTTCTGCTTTCACCGGTTCGGCCGTTGAAATCAAGAGCGAAGACATTACCAACCACATCACCACCACTGCTACAAGTGCACTTGTTGGTAAGGTGGCTGGTATTCAGGCTACGTCATCGTCAGGCGAGCCTGGCTCGGCTCCCACCATCCGCATCCGCGGTATCGGTTCGTACGCAGCATCTTCCACCCCGCTGTATGTAATCGATGGTGTTCCCATGATGCAGAGTATTGCAAGTGTCAACCCTCAGGATATCGAGAGCATCTCCGTCTTGAAGGACGCTTCTGCAGCAGCCATCTATGGTAACCGCGGTGCTAACGGTGTCATCATCATCACTACGAAGAAGGCAAAGGGCGTCGCCCAGGATGCCGAGGTTAAGTTCGACGCCCGTATCGGTAGCAACTCTCGCCTCATCCCTCGTTACGACCTCATCACCGACCCCGCTCAGTACTACGAGACCCACTATAAGGCTATGTACAACAGCATCGCTTACAATGGCGGTACCGCTGCTGAAGCTTATGCTTATGCTGATGCCAACCTGTTCAACGAGCAGAACGGCGGTCTGGGTTATCAGGTCTACACAGTGCCCGATGGCCAGAAGTTCATTGGCACCAACTTCAAGCTCAACCCCAATGCAACTCTTGGTTACTGGGATGGTGAATACTACTACACCCCCGATAACTGGTATGATGAGAACATCCACAGCGCTCTTCGTCAGGAATACAATGCCAGCGTCAGCGGCAACACTGGTCGCCTCAGCTACTATGCCAGCGTCGGTTATCTGAACGATGGCGGTCAGGTGAAGCACTCTGAGTACAACCGTTACACAGGCCGTACTAATGTAGAATATCAGGCAAAGAAATGGCTGCGTCTGACCACCAACATGTCATTCACCCACAGCGAGAGCCAGACCCCCTCATTCGGCGACACCTATGGTTCTTCAACCAACCTGTTCTACTACTCCAACATGATGGGTGCTATCTTCCCCATGTATGTTCGCGACCAGCAAGGTAATATCGTTAAGGAGAATGGCCGCACCGTTTTCGACACCAACGGTAACACCAACTTCCGTCGCCCCAACTTCGCAGGTAACGCTGCCCGCGACAACGAGTTCAACCGTTACAAGGGCTTTGCCGACATCTTCATGGGGCAGTGGGCTGCCACTGTCACTCCCATCACAGGTCTTGACCTGAAGGCTTCTGTCGCTGCTCACAGCATCAACAACCGCTACACCTATCTCTACAGCCGTTTCGGCAGCAATTCAGCTACCGATGGTGCCGCTCAAGTAAGCTCAGGCCGCACCTTCGCCGTGACGCAGCAGTATCTGGCCAACTACATCCACACCTTCAACGAAGTTCACAACCTCGGCATCGTTGCCGGTTACGAGCAGACAAAGGAGAAGGATCAGGACCTTTCCGGCTACAACACTCACCTCTACGATCCGTTCATTGCTGAATTGAACAATGCTAAGGGTCCGAACGATGAGATGAGCCAGAGCTCTTCTACCGACAACTACATGACCGAGGGTTATCTTGCCCGCGCTACTTACGACTATGCAGAGCGCTACTTCGCTAACGCCAGCATCCGTCGCGACGCCAGCTCCAAGTTTGCTCCCGGCCACCGTTGGGGTACCTTCTGGTCTGCAGGTGTTGCATGGCAGATTAACAAGGAAGAATTCATGAGCGATGTCAAGTGGGTTGACCTCTTGAAGCTCAAGGCTTCTTACGGTGAAATGGGTAACGACCAGGGCATGGGCTGGCATGCCTACGCCGACCGTTTCTCTACCTCGTTCAACTCCAACACCAAGGTATACGATATCACCATGGTCTCGAAGGGTAACGACGACCTGACGTGGGAGACAAAGCGTGCTTGGAACTTCGGTCTCGACTTCTCGCTCTTCAACTATCGCTTGAACGGTACCTTCGAGGTTTACACCGGTACCACCAGCGACCTTCTCTGGTTCAAGACCGTGCCCCTCTCCTCAGGTCTTACCGTTACCTCCTATCCCGCTAACGTAGGTAGCCTCCGCAACAGCGGTGTCGAGCTCTCTCTCGACGGCGACGTTATCCGCACAAAGGACATCAAGTGGAACATCAATATCGCTATAGGCCACAACAAGAACAAGATCACCGAACTCGACGAATCAATCGCTGAGAAGGGCCTGCGTTACAGCAGCTCTATTATCCGTGAAGGCGGTTCTCTGCAGCACGCTTACATGGTTAAGTACGCTGGTGTTGACAAGTCCAATGGTCGTGCACAGTACTGGAAGGCTTACACCTATGCTGATCAGGACAATCCCGACCCCGCAAAACTCACTGTCTTGGCCAACACTTATGGCGACGGTCCTATCGTGAAGGAAGAACTGACCTACGACATCACAGAGGCCAGCCGCTACGACCTTGGCGATATGCTGCCTAAGGTTACTGGTGGTTTCGGGACAACGTTCGAAGCTTACGGCATTGACCTGAGCGCTCAGTTCAGCTATCAGCTCGGTGGTAAGACCTACGATGGTGGTTACCAGCAGCTTATGCACAATGGTCAGGAGACAGGTACCGCTATGCACAAAGACCTCCTCGATGCATGGAGCTATGAAAACCCCAACAGCAACATTCCTCGCTTGAGCACTGCTGCTATCGATGATCCCGGTGTGTCTTCACAGACTCCTTACGATCGTTTCCTCACTAAGAGTAACTACCTCTGCCTGAGCAACCTCAACATTGGCTACACCTTGCCCAGCAAGATTGTGAAGCCGACCACTCTGAAGAGCATCCGCGTTTATTTCGGCGGTGAGAATCTCTTCCTGCTCACAGCCCGCAAGGGTCTTGATCCCCGCTACAACCTCGGCGTAGGTACTATGACTCAGGGCCAGGGTCTGTCATCGGGTAGCTATTCAGCAATGCGTTCCGTCACCGGTGGTATCACTGTTACCTTCTAATCCTGCGAGCGTATAAGATTCATAATAACAAAAAAAGTCACAAAAATGAAACTATATAAGATTTCTCTCTTCATGCTCAGTGCAGCTCTGCTCTCCACTGCCTGCAACGATATTGATGAGCAAGTGCCCGAAGGTGGCAGCTTGACGCGAGAGCAGAATCAGGAGACCGTAGCTGCTATCCCCGAGCGTGCCGATGCCAGCTTCAACGCTATGTTCTCCATGATGGGACGTCCCCACGCTTGCTGGCCCACGGGCGGCAACAGCAGCCGTGCCGACGACTTCGGTTTTATTTCCTCAGCTCTTTCTCAGGATCTTGAGGGAGCCGATATATCGCTGCCTAACTCCAACTACAACTGGTTCAGCACTTGCTCTGAGATGAGTAGCCGTAACGCTAACTATGCCAATCCCTACATGCGTTACCGCATTCCTTACAACCAGATTGGTATGGCCAACGAAGTTATCGGTACATATCCCGAAGATACTACCGACTCGCTCGCCATCAACCGCATCGCACAGGCCCGCGCAATCCGCGCCTTCGACTATATGGCATTGGCTCCCTACTTTGCCTTTGGCATCGACCGCGCTGCCGATGAGCCCTGTGTGCCCATCCTCCGCGAAGGTGCCGATTACTCCAACAACCCCCGCGCCAGCGTTAAAGAGGTTTGGGAGTACATCATCGAAGACCTGAACTATGCCGTTGACCACCTCGAGCTTGGCGTACGCACCTCTAAGGACCGCATCGACAAGAATGTGGCTTTGGCCCTCCGTGCACGTGCTAACCTCAACCTCGGCAAGTACGCTGAAGCTGCTGCCGATGCTGACGCGGCTCTTACCGGTTACACTCCTGCTACAATCGCAGAAGTCAGCAAGCCCGCTTTCTGCAGTCTTGAAGAGCACAACTGGATTTGGGGTATCAATATTACCACAGAGTTGGCCAATATCGACAGCTCTCCCACATGTTCCAGCTGGCTTGGTTCATTCTCAGGTGATGGCTATGCTCCCTACATTAATCCTCCCTTCATCAACGTTCTCCTCTACAACAAGATTTCCGATACCGACGTCCGTAAAGGCTGGTGGCTGGACGAGGAGGCAAAATCTCCAAACCTCGAAGGTCTGACATGGACAGATCCCAAGACGGGTGCTGTTGCTAATGGCAATGAGATTCCAGGTTTCGTGATTGAGGATGTTAAGATTGCATACAATCCTTACACCAATGTTAAGTTTGGCCAGAAGACTGGTATTGGCAGCACTGTTAACGCCAACGACTTCCCCCTCATCCGCGCCGAGGAAATGTTCCTCATCAAGGCTGAAGGTCTGCTCAAGAGCGGCAAAGAGGCTGAGGCCAAGACTGTTCTCGAGAACTTCGTTAAGACATACCGTGATCCCAGTTACACAGCTGCTCAGCGTAACCTGAACCTCGCCGACGAGATTTGGTTCCAGCGTCGTGTTGAGCTCTGGGGTGAAGGTTTCTTCACTTGGGATGCTAAGCGTCTGAACAAGAACATCGTCCGTTTCCACGGTAAGGGTACAAGCAACTTCCCCGATGCATTCCAGTTCAATGTAGCAGCCGACGATCCTTGGCTCAACATGCGCTTCCCCAACACGGAGCTTGACAACAACTACGGTGTTGTTGACAACTATGGCGGTGAGATTCCCGTTGCCGAGCAGAATCCTAACCTGCTCGACGGTGTAACCGACTAATTACAGATAAAGGAATAACAATCATAAAAACGTTCTTTAATTATAGCTTATGAAATTCAATAAGATATTGCTGTTGTCCCTTCTGTCTGCCGGTGCACTCTTCACCGCTTGCAGCGAAGATGACAACTACGAATGGGGCAAGCCTGCCAGCAACAATATGGTAAGCTTTGCCAACGAAGAGAACCTGGTGCTCGGATTTGAGGATAACACCTTCGACATTGAGTTCGTTCGCGTAGGCAACAACCTGCCTGCTTTGACGGTGCCCATCAAGGTGCTCAACGCTCCAGACTTCTGTCAAATACCCACCTCTGTGACTTTCGCTGAAGGCGCCACTGACGCTGTTGTTCAGGTACAGATTGGCGAAGGTATGGCTCCCTTTACTAAGTATTCATTGTCCCTGGCTATCGGCGAGGAATTCTCAAATGCTTATGCCAATCCTGAGGATATCGCTCTCAGCCCGCGCTACAATATCAGTATCCTGAAGGAAGACTATAAGACTATTGCTACTGGTGTTTTCCACGAGACCGTGTATTACGAGGATGCTTGGGATGTAGAAATTCAGTACTCTGAACTGCTGGATCTCTATCGTATTCCCGATGCTATCATCACAGGCTCACACTGGTTCTTCAAGTGGAGTGGCCGCGAAGCTCCTGAGGATGAGTTCTACTTCGCCGACGAGAATGGTGACAAGGCCGCCGTGTCTATCGGTTCCACTGAATACTACGGTTTCTTCTCTGGTATCAACAACAAGAGCTACGGTCCTGTCTATGTAACCGTACTTGACGGCTATTTCATTGGTTTCGATCCTGAAGGTGACACCGGTCTCGAGTTGTGGTTCCCCGTTGCTTATCGCGTATCTGCAGGTAGCTTCGGTTCCAACTTTGAGTACATCGACAATATTGAATTTAATTAATCAATAGTCCTATTATGTACGAGCGCACTCTGCCTTCGATGTAGAGTGCGCTCGTTTCACACATAAGTGGTAACGAGTCATGCACGATCATATCAATCTCAAGTCAAGAAACCATTTGCACAAAACGATATTATTCAGAAGACAAAGATTTAGTTTTAGGCTTTTGTGAGTGCTATCGAGTTAATGAGAATGTCCTATCTGAATTGAAAAACGGGAACTATTGGGTTGATATATGAATTAAGGATTCTTGGAGAATAATATTATCCTACAAATTTACATGGTCTGACATAAAATGAAGCGCTTACTATTCGTTCAATTTCTCATACTATCCCTAAATCTTCATGCTACGCCAATCGACCGTGCTACAGCGCAGCAGCGTGCAGAGCAAGTGCTGGGCAGGGCTGTGAAGGCGGTTTCATCGGAAACGCTAAGACGTGCACCCAAACAAGGTCTCCAAACAGCTGACGCTTACTATGTGTTCAATGCCGCCGACGGTCAGGGCTTTGCCATCATCGCTGCAGATGATGCCTTTGGCACCGTTCTTGGTTATTCTACCACCCAGGCGTTTCCTATCGACAAGTCCATGCCTTGTGCCCTGCAGCTATATCTCAACACGTTCTCAAAAGCTGCTGAAATCGGGGCCCGTCAAGAGATTGCGGCCGAACATGTTGTAGCTGCCACAGGTAATCAGCAGCAGTTATGCCTTACCGAATGGGGGCAGGGCGTTCCTTACAATACTCTTTGCCCTAAGAAAGACGGCCAACTGTGTCCCTCGGGATGCGTAGCTACAGCTTTGGCTCAGCTGCTGTATTATTGGCGCTGGCCTGTACAGGGCAAAGGTTATAGCTGGGCCAAGGACGGCAATGGCGAGACTTATAGCGGTACACTGGAACATACCTACGACTGGACAGCTATGCTGCCAACGACAGCAGAAAACAAAGCCTCCGAAGCTGCAGCGCAGGCGGTTGCTCAACTAATGTATGACTGTGGCCTGTCTGTAAACATGGATTTCGACTCTGACGGCAGCAGAGCCCAGACACCTATCAAGGCACTTTGCGAGCACTTCAGTTATATCCCTTCCACGATGCGGATGTATCATGCCGAGTGCTACACCACTGCAGAGTGGTTCGATATGCTGCGTCACGAAATAAACCAGAATCGTCCTATCTATTACTCAGCAACCTCGCTAACCAATGGTGGCAAAGATGCTGTAGGACATGCATTCATTGTCGACGGATATGATGCCTATGGAAAGGTTCATGTCAACTGGGGATGGGACGGCGATTTCAATGGTTACTTTGATCTCTCGAAGATGAATCCCGGAGGCTATCAGTTCACAATTAACCAGGCAGCACTCTTGGGCTTAGAGCCGGCTCGCAATGGTGAGACAGGCACTTCTGTGGAGTATTTGCTGGTGCGTGATCCCTTGTCGTGCACACAGACTGGTACCATCCAGACGAGCGTCACCTTTGATGTCTCTGTTTCCAATGTTTGGAACCTCAATGGCTCGACTCATTCATGGCAACTCAGCCTAGGACTGTTCGATGTGACAAACACAATGCTCGGAGAAGTGAAGACCGGGCGTGTACCAGGACTTTCGTTAGACCCTGGACACGGTTACAAGGGTGAATTCGCTGTTATTGGCTGTAGTTTGAAGGGCTCATATCCGAATGGCGACTACGCCATCCGCCTTGTCTTCCGCGAAAACGGCACGCGCGAATGGCTATTGCCTGATATGGCAGGAGGTCTCAAGAAGAACGCCGTCTACGTTAAAATCAACGGCACGCGTGTCACCTTCACCGATGGTTCAGAGTATATTGCCACAGCCATTCGTAACATTAACTCCGGATCACAGGACAACAACGACGGCCTCACCCGCGTGTTCGACGCCGCAGGTCGCCTTGTATATGCTGCTCCCACAGCTCGTTTCAACCTGTGGGACGTGCCCGCTCGCGGCATTCTTGTCATAAAGCAGGGAGACGCGGTAAGGAAGGTTGTGCGATAAGATGACGCATTTTTTTTGAAGACTTGCACAATAAATTGTTAAGTGAGTACGTTTAGATAGTAGATAAGCAATAAAAAGCATCAGCCTATGCCGCAAACTCTACTCCTACCAGTGCAGATGGAACACGTTCTCACTGCCAAACAGCTTGCTGCCTCACTCCTCGCCGCTTCCCTCTGCGGTAAGCTTCGTACCCCTAAAGTTTCTACTTTAAATAATATCCGCGCCCGCGCCAGGGCCGTACGTCCGCTATGATAGAGCTCCGCACACAAGGCGCAGGCCAGCACAACCTTATTGCGCCCAGCTTGCTGGCTGCTGACTTCGCTAATCTTAAGTCAGAAATGGAGTGGTTCAATCAGTCGGAAGCCGACTGGTTGCACCTTGACGTCATGGACGGTGTGTTCGTTCCCAATATCTCCTTCGGTTTTCCCGTGCTGGAGCATGTGGCTCGTCTGACAACGAAACCGCTTGACGTGCACCTGATGATTGTGCAGCCCGAGAAGTTCATCTCACAGGTGCGCGACCTCGGTGCGGCTATTATGAATGTACATCAGGAGGCTTGCGTCCATCTGCATCGCACCATAGAGCAGATTCACGTGGCCGGTATGCGTGCTGCCGTGACGCTGAACCCCTCGACGCCCGTTTCCTCGTTGGAGGATATTATCGGCGATGTAGATGTCGTCATGCTGATGACCGTCAACCCGGGTTTTGGCGCACAGAAGTTCATCGAGCACAGCTTGGACAAGGTGCGCCGTCTGCGCGAACTTATAGTACAAAGCGGTTCTTCCGCTTTGATAGAAGTAGATGGCGGTGTCAATCGCAAGACGGCTCCTGCGCTGTGCGAGGCGGGTGTCGATGTCTATGTCACCGGCAGCGCCGTCTATGGCTCAGCAGATCCCGTCAAGGAAGTGCTTGAACTGAAGAAACTTACCTGTATTGATAGGTAGGGCGCTTTAAGCGAGGCTAAACTTATGAGTAGGCCCGTCGTGTTGATAGTCCTGTCGCTTGCGGCCGGCATCATTGTGAGCGATAGCCTGTTCTACCAGAAATACGAAATCCCCATGTGGCTCGGTGTGGCCGCATGGGGATTTTGTTTTGTCGTTGCTCTCGGGGCTTACGCATTATGGCGTCGGGAGTTTCGCAGCAGGGTGGGGCACTACGTGTTTCCTGCGCTTGTAGCGCTCTTCTTTGCCGCCGTAGGCTTTGCACATTATGCTGCTTATGCCAAGGAGGTTAGGACCGCCTGGGCCGCAATGGACCACCCGCCCGTCAACCACGGCAACCCTGATGAATTCGACTACGTGCGTTGGCGTTGGATTCAGGGCGTCGGCGATGAAACCTCTGCGATGGGGCGTCTTCGTAAGAAAGCCCTTGAGATTCGTGCCTTACTCGTAGGACATTACGCCGCTGCCGGCATGGACTCCGAGGCTCAGGCCATCATCGTCGCTTCTACGCTGGGCGACCGCTCGCAGCTCACCCTCGAGACACGCGACCTCTACTCTGCGGCCGGAGCCAGTCATCTGCTGGCGCTCTCGGGGTTGCATCTTAGTGTCATCGTAGGTCTTTTCCTTATGTTGCTCAACGGACGTCTGCGTCTGTCGCGGTGGAGACCTGTAGTAGCCATGCTTGTCATCCTGTTTGTATGGGCTTATGTTTTCATAGCCGGATTGCCTACATCGTTAGTCAGGGCGTCGCTCATGATGAGTGTGTTCCTGCTTGGCAGCCTCCTGAACAGGGACGCCCAGTCGATGCATTGGTTAGTGCTTACGGCTCTTGTCATGCTGCTGGTGAGGCCGGTAAGCCTGTTTGATGTCGGCGCACAGCTCTCGTTTGCTGCCGTGGCCGGCATTTTAGTGCTCCACCATAGGTTCGTCCGTTGGTTCCGTAGCCGCTGCAGGCGTCAGGCTTACTGGCTTGAACGCCATTATCTGCTATGGCCTCTGTCGCTGTTTTCTGTTTCTCTGTCCGCTCAGGTCTTTACGCTGCCTCTGGTGGCGTATTATTTCCACCATATCCCGTTGTATGCTCCGTTCTTGAGCATAATAGTGATACCTCTGACAACGGTGACTATCTACGGAGCCGTCATCCTGCTCGCTGTAGGCGTTATTCCATTTTGTGGCTTCCTGACGCCCCTGCTCGGGCGAGCCCTGTCGGCGCTCGTGGCCGTAGAGTTGGCTGTGATGCGCTTTACTGTAGGCTTGCCGGGAGCTGTCATCGAAGATTTCTGGAGCCGTAAGGCTGTGCCCCAGGTCGTGGTCTACAACAACTGGCGTTGTCCTGCTCTTCATGTTATCGCAGACCCGTCGCGTAGCTGGTTGCTGATGCCCGAGCCTGATTCTATGGAGGTCGGGATGAGATATATCGCATCCTCTTTCTGGAAGAAACGCCTTACGGAGCCGCCACGGACACTGACAGGGCAACAGTCGCTGGCCATTGGCGGTTTCAAGGCCGTGATGCTCCATGGCGAAGAAGAGAGTTTAGTGGCCGGACAGCATGTAGACAATAAGATTGGCGTTGATGTGCTCTGGCTTACAAGAGGTTTTGAAGGAGCGCGCTTGCAGGCTCTTTCAGCCGTGTATGCTCCGACGCTCGTAGTGCTTGATGCAAGTTTGCCTCGCTGGCAGCGTGAGGCGTTGCGCAGCGAGGCAAATATGTTTGGGTGGGAAGTCTATGATATAGCAGAGCGAGGGGCGCTGAGGGCAGGCCTGATAGAATGACGAAATACTGCGTTAACCCATCCCCCTAAAACAGAAGTATTCCTACGAGGGCGCAGAAGAGGAGTGTGCGGATGGGGCTGAGCTTGTAGACTTGACAGGCGACGAGGGTCCCGATGAAGATAGCTATGCTTAGCCAGAACTGCCACGGCGATTCCTTCGGCGTGGAGAAATTCTCAGGTGTCATCAGAAGTAAGCTGGCTGCGGCAAGGAGGCCGACGACAGCAGGACGCAGCCCCAGAAAGACGTGCTCTACGATGGGGTGATTCTTGTACTGCATCAGGAACTTGGAGATGATAATCATCAGGATGAGCGACGGCAGGACGACGGCGAAGGTGGCTGTGGCCGAGCCGAGGATTCCCATCCAATGTGGGCCGCCGGCATTTACGATGGCCGTATAGCCAACGTAGGTGGCGGAGTTAATGCCAATCGGGCCGGGCGTCATCTGCGAGACGGCAACGATGTCGGTGAACTCGCCCATCGACATCCAATGGTGGTTGGTGACGACCTCGCCCTGAATCATGGAAATCATAGCGTAGCCACCGCCAAAACCGAACAGGCCGATGAGGAAGAATGTGTAGAAGAGCTGAAAGTATATCAAGATGAGGTTGGATTAGGGATTAGGGATTAGGGTTGTGGCGTTGCTATGAATTTACCATAGAGGTAACCGCCGAGTCCCGCAGCAACGATTATCCAGATGGGCGAGACACCGAACATCCAGATGAGGAAGGCACCGAGAACGGGAATCCACACGTTGGTCCATCCTATCTTGGCGGTCTTGGCCATCTTGAATGTAGGCGCTGCGATGAGGGCCACGACGCATGGACGTATGCCCCTGAAGGCGCGTGCCACCCACGGGCTGTCCTGGAACTGACGGAAGAAGAGGGCTATGGCGAGGATGATGATGAACGAAGGCATGATGCAGCCCAGTGTCGTCAGGAGTGCACCGGGCGTGCCTCGCAACTTGTAGCCTATGAAGATGGCTATGTTCACGGCAAAGATGCCGGGGCACGACTGTGCCACAGCCATCAGGTCGAGCAGGTCCTCGCGTGTAATCCACTGCTTCTCATCGACAATCTTGGCTTCGATAAGTGGAATCATCGCGTAGCCGCCACCGATGGTGAAGAGACCAATGTGGAAGAAGGTGGCGAACAAGCTCCATCCCAGTCTCTGCTCATGGCGTGGCGTGGGCTGTGCTTGGCTGTTGCTGCTTTGGGGTGTTGAAGACATTATCGGGAAGGTGCTTGTTACGGTGTAGTGGCTGTACCGATATTTATTAGGGAGCTATTCCCCTTGCTCACTTGGAGGGCTTGGTGTGGGCTTTTTTCTCACACCAGAGGCGAGCATTGACGAAGGCTTCTATCCAGGGTGTTACGTCATCGTCCTGACGGTCGGCGGGGTAGTAGGCGCATTGCCAGGGGAAGATAGCTCGCTCGAGGTGGGGCATCATGGCCAGGTGGCGTCCGTCGGGCGAGCAGAGGCCGGCGACGCTGTAGTCTGAGCCGTTGGGGTTTGCGGGGTACTCGCCGTAGGAGTATTTGGCCACGACATGGTATTTGTTCTCGGGTTGTGACAGGTGGAACTTACCCTCTCCGTGAGCCACCCAAATACCGAGCTTGAAGCCGGCGAGAGAGCTGAAAAGGACGCTGTCGTTCTCTGGTATGGTGAGCCCGAGGAAGGCTGATTCGAACTTCCGGGAGTCGTTGTGGAGCATCTGTGCTTTCTTCTCCTCTCCGGCGGGGAATAGGAGTCCGAGTTCCACCATGAGCTGGCATCCGTTGCAGATGCCGAGGGAGAGCGTGTCGGGGCGAGCATAGAAGCGGTCGAGGGCGGCCTTGGCCTTGGGGTTGTAGAGGAAGGCTCCTGCCCATCCCTTGGCTGAGCCGAGGACGTCGCTGTTTGAGAAGCCTCCGCAGAAGACTATCATCTGTATGTCGTCGAGCGTCTCGCGACCGGTGATGAGGTCGGTCATCATGACGTCCTTGACGTCGAAGCCTGCGAGGTAGAGGCAGTAGGCCATCTCACGCTCGCCGTTGGTGCCCTTCTCGCGGATGATGGCGGCGCGGGGGGTGGCGACCCCGGCGGACGGACCGCCGGGAACTTGACCCAGGGCATCAGCGGAGGAAGGGGTGGGGATGGAGACCCTGGCGGACGGACCGCTGGGAGCTTGACCAAGGGCATCAGCGGAGGATGGGGTGGAGGCATAGCGCCAGCGGTCGGGGTCGATAGCATACTGGCTGAGCTTGCCAGTGAACCGGGGCTTGAACTTCCACTGCAGCGGCTGATGCTTATAGTTGCTAAAGCGCTGGTCGGCGCATCCGTTCATGCTCTGACGGCTGTCGAGGCGGTGTGATGGCTGGTACCAGATGTCGCGCAGGGCATCGATGTCGAGCGTCTCCTCGAAGTCGCCCTTACGCAGGCGCAAGCTCCTCTCGCGCGCAGGCGTACCTATATATATATATCCCACGCCGGCCTCGTCGAGGAGTTCCTTGAAAGCCGCTTCGTGTTTGTTGGCCACCTGCACGACGACGCCCGGGTTCTCGGCGAAGAGAATCTTGATGATGTCGTCGGTCTCAAAGTTGACCAGGTTAATCTTCATGCCGCCCTTGGTGTTGGCGAAGCACATCTCGAGGAGTGTGGTGATGAGTCCTCCGGCGCTGATGTCGTGGCCGGCGAGGATCAATTTGCGCTTGACACATTCCTGTACAGCGTTGAAGGCGTCGCGGAAATATTCGGGGTTGGTGCATGTAGGCACGTCGGAGCCCACATATCCGAGAGCCTGTGCGCAGGCGCTGCCTCCGAGGCGTAGCTGGTCGAATGAGAAGTCTATGTGGTATAGTGCGCTCTTGGGCTCGTCGGCAAGAACGGGGCTTACCACGTGGCGTATGTCGCAGACCTCACCTCCTGCGCTGACGATTACTGTTCCGGGGGCGATTATCTTAGTGCCGTCGGGGTATTTCTGTGTCATGGAGAGGCTGTCCTTGCCCGTCGGCACGTTTATCTCGAGGTCGCAGCAGAAATTGGAGAGAGCTTCTACAGCGCTGAAGAGACGGGCGTCCTCGCCCTTCTGTGAGCGGCAGGGCCACATCCAGTTAGCGCTGAGGCTGACGCTGTCGAGGCCTTCGGTGAGCGGTGCCCATACGATGTTGGTGAGGCTCTCGGCTACAGAGAGTACGGAGCCTGCTGCGGGGTCTGCGAGTCCGGCCTGCGGCGCGTGTCCGAGTGCTGTGGCGATACCTTTGCGCCCGCGGTAGTCGAGGGCTACGACGCCGCAGTCGGATAGCGGCAACTGTAGTTCGCCTTGGCATTGCTGCCGTGCTATCTTGCCGGTGACGGAGCGGTCTACCTTGTTGGTGAGCCAGTCCTTGCAAGCTACGGCCTCGAGCGAGAGAACTGATTGAAGCAGGTCGGAGACGCTCTTCTCCTGGCCTGCGAATGACGGGTCAGCGTAATGGCGTTCCACTGTCTGGTCTACCATGACCGTCTTGGGTGAATGTCCGAACATCTGGGCCACGTCGAGGTCGAAGGGGCGTACGCCGTCGGCTTGTTCGAAGGCGAAATGAGCATCGCCCGTAGTCTGGCCTACGACATATAGCGGCGCGCGCTCGCGCTCGGCAATCTGGCGCACGTGTTCGAGGTGCTCTTCCTGGATGAGCAGTCCCATGCGTTCCTGGCTTTCGTTGGCAATGATTTCCTTGCTGGAGAGAGTGGGGTCGCCGATAGGCAGCTTGGACATATCTATGAGTCCTCCGCAGTCCTCTACGAGTTCGCTGAGGCAGTTGACATGCCCTGCGGAGCCGTGGTCGTGTATGCTGACGACGGGGTTCACGTCCTCTTCGCATAGCGATCTCACGAGGTTATAGGCTCGTTTCTGCATCTCGGGGTTGGCGCGCTGCACGGCGTTGAGTTCTATGCCGCTTGAGTATCGCCCCGTGTCTACTGAGCTGACGGAGCCTCCACCGAGTCCGATGCGATAGTTGTCGCCACCTACGACCACAATCTTGTTGCCCTTCTCGGGCGTGCCCTTGAGGCAGTCGCGCTTGGTGCCGTAGCCTACGCCACCGGCGAGCATGATGACCTTGTCGTAGCCATACTGTTCGCCGTTCTCTTCGTGCTCGAAGGTGAGCACAGAGCCTGCGATGAGAGGCTGTCCGAACTTGTTGCCGAAGTCGCTGGCTCCGTTGCTGGCCTTGATGAGGATCTGCTCGGGCGTCTGATAGAGCCAGTGGCGTGGAGACATCGTGCCTTTGAGGCCTCCGGCGGGATAGCTGGTCATGTAGACGGCCGTTCCTGCGATAGGCCAAGAGCCTGTGCCGCCTCCCATGCGGTCGCGGATCTCGCCTCCAGTACCTGTTGAAGCGCCGTTGAAGGGCTCGACGGTAGTGGGGAAGTTATGTGTCTCAGCCTTGATACTTATGACGCTCTCTATTTCCTTCACTCGGAAGAAGTCGCTGGTGGCATGTTCGGCGGGCGCGAACTGCTCTACGACGGGTCCTTGTGCGAAAGCTACGTTGTCCTTGTATGCCGAGATGATTTTGTGTGGATTCTCCTGTGTTGTGCGCTTTATCATGGCGAAGAGGCTGCTTGGCATCTCTTTGCCGTCGATGACGAAAGAGCCTCCGAATATTTTGTGTCGGCAGTGCTCGCTGTTGATCTGCGCGAAGCCGAAGACCTCGCTGTCGGTGAGCTGTCGGCCGAGCTGTCGCTCTATGTCGTGGAGGTAGTCTATCTCCTCAGGTGAGAGTGCGAGCCCCTCCTGTTCGTTGTACTCCTCGAGGTTCTCAATCTTGAGTATCGGCGCGGGCTCTATGTCGACGTTGAAGATTTGCTGCGAGAGTCCGTTGTAGAGGCGCTGCAGCATGGGGTCGTAGTCGGCGTCGGCGCTGTCGACGGGGAAATATTCCTCTATGCGTGTGATGCCGTTGATTGCCATGTTCTGTGTGATTTCTACGGCGTTGGTGCTCCATGGCGTAATCATCTCGCGTCGTGGCCCTACGAAGAAACCTTCGAGGGCAGTGTCCTGCAGGTGCTCGGCGTTGCCGTAGAGCCAGGCGAGTCTGTTTATTTCGTCTAATGTGAGCTGGTGGTCAGCCTGCGTAGCAATGATACTTTGAGGTGTTCGGAAAAAGGAGATGGCCATTGTGGTAAAGTGTTAGATTCCTGTTTTTGCGCTGCAAAGTTACGAAAAAAGGTTAGAAAAAACGAGAAGACGCGAAGATTTCTTCGCGTCTGATGAGAAATAGTTTTTGCCCCTGCATGAATGCTGTTGTTCTTGCGGGGGTATGACAGTGCATCATGGTCAGAATTCAATCTCCTCGAGCTGAATCTCTCCTTGTGAGTCTTCGGGCCGCTGCTCTACGGGTCCCTGCTGCTCATAGATGAAGCGCATAGCGTCAGCCAGTGCTCCTGTGAACTTCTCGAAATCTTCGGGGTAGACGAAGAGCTTGTGCTTCTCGAATGAGAACTGTGGCATTTCAGGGTCTCCGCTTACGATGCGCTTGCTCTCGGTGAGCGAGAGGTACATGTCTCCCTTGCTGCTCTTCTTGACATCAACATAATAGAGACGCTTCCCTGCCTTGATGGATTTAGAGAAGAGTATGTCTCGTTCCTTACTTCCGTAGTCCTTAAAATTTTCTTTCATTGTGAGTTTTTTGGATGTGTTTTATCGTTTTCGCGTCCAAAAGTAGGTATTATTCGGGAAACAGCCCAAAAAAAAATCAAAAACTTTCCTTTCGAGAGCGATAATTAGAGTAAAATAGCTAATTTTGCAGTCGCAAACGGAAATGTTTGTAATGCAAGGTACGCTTTGCACTTGATTAATTGACATGTTTTAGCTAACGTAAAGACACTTTATGATAAATAGGGAATTGATTCGCCTGAAGGTCGTGCAGCAGGTTTATGTCTACTACATGAATTGCGATCGCAAGCTGGATACAGCAGAGAAAGACTTGTTCATGAGCCTCTCGAAATCCTACGACCTCTACCTGTATATGCTCGGACTCATGTTGGAGCTCAACCGTCTGGCCGAGCGTTCCTACAGCACAGCCCTGAGCCGCTATCAGCGCCTGAAGGAGGGCGAGGCTCCCAGTTCCCGCTTTATCGACAACAAATTCATAGCCCAGCTGGCCTCCAACGAGCAGCTCCGCGACTTCATCGACAACCAGAAGAAGACGTGGGCCGACGAGGAGGACTACGTGCGCCGTCTGCTCCAGCGTATCTTCGACTCAGACATCTATGCCGATTGGATGAGTGGCAGCGAACCCACGACCTACGACGACGACCGCAACCTATGGCGGCAGCTCTACCAGAAGTTAATAGCCGAGGACGAGGAACTCGATTCCATCCTGGAAGAGCGCAGCCTCTACTGGAACGATGACCGCTTCATCGTAGACACTTTCGTGCTCAAAACCATCAAGCGTTTCGACCCCGCTGCCGGTGCGCGTCAGACCCTGCTGCCAGAATACCACGACGAGGAGGACCGCGAGTTCGCACGCCGTCTGCTGCGCGCCACGGTGCTGGGCTGCGACAGCTACCGGCAACTCATACAGCAGTCGCTGCGCAACTGGGACATGACGCGTCTGGCGTTCATGGACCTGCTCATCATGCAGACGGCCATTGCAGAGGTGTTAACCTTCTCGCAGATTCCCATCGTCGTCACCATAAACGAATACGTAGAGATTGCCAAGATGTACTCCACGCCCAAGAGCGGAGCCTACGTGCATGCTCGACAATATCTGCCGGCGCCTGATTGACGAGGGGCGCTTGCGCAAAGAAATGTCTCAACCGAGTACCAACAATAATTAAACTTACACGACTATGACTCCATTAATTGTATTCCTCCAGGCCCAGGGCGATGGCGGCATGGGCATGATTTTGATGCTTGTGGCGATGTTTGCCATCATGTATTTCTTCATGATCCGTCCGCAGCAGAAGAAGCAGAAAGAGATCCAGAACTTCCGCAACAGAATCGAGAAGGGCCAGGAGGTCATCACCGCCGGCGGCATCTACGGCATCGTCCGTGATATAGATGAGGTTAAGAACGTCCTCATCTTGGAGGTCGCCTCTGGTGTGCGCGTGCGCGTCGACCGCAACTCCGTCTTCGCCTCTGCCGCTTCCACTGAGACATACGCCAAATAAGGCTCACCCTGCAACACCAGGCCATGGACCGGCACCGCCTACAGCACGCTTTCGAAGGCTTGAAGGCCTTCCTGCTGAGTAAGCTCAGCAGGGAGGCTTTCGTGTTTATGTTCTTCATGCTCGTCTCGGCAACCTTCTGGCTCCTTCTGACCCTGAACGAGAGCTATGAGATGGATGTCGAGGTTCCTGTGGAGCTCACCGGCGTGCCGCCGGAAGTAGTGCTGACGACGGAGCTGCCGCCGACGGTGCAGGTGCGTGTGCGCGACCGCGGCACGGAGCTCATAGGCTACTATGCCAAGGACAGCCGTCGCCAAATCTCTCTCGACTTCAAGGCCTACGACCATGGCGAGATGTACCACCGCGTAGTGGTGACGCACAGCGACGTGCAGAAGAGCCTGCAGCGTTGCTTCGACGGCTCTACGAATTTCGTGAGCATACGCCCCGACACGCTCGAATTCTACTACACGCGTGGCCACATGAAGCGCGTGCCCGTGACGTTCCGCGGACACGTAGAGCCGGCGCCTCTCTACTATCTTGCCTCGCTACGCTGCCAGCCCGACTCCGTTACCGTCTGGGCCGAGCAGAGCTATCTCGACTCGCTCACAGAGGTCTCCACCGTGGTCACCAACATCAACGGCATCACAGAGAGCGTCGAGCGCACGGTGGCGTTGCCCGCCGTGCGGGGCGTCAAGCTTGAGCCTTCAGAGGTGCGCCTTGTGGCTGACATCGACGTTTTCACGGAGAAACAGGTTGAAGTCCCCATCGTAGGCACCAATTTCCCTGCCGGCCTGTCGCTGCGCACGTTCCCCGCCATGGCCACCGTGGCCTTCCGCGTAGGGTCGAAGGACTACAAGCGTGTGACGCGCGAGCAGTTTGTCATCACCGCCACCTACGAGCAACTCATGGCCTTGCCCGATTCCATGCTGACGTTGCAGCTGCGCTCCGTGCCTGAAGGCGTCTCGCAGGTGCGCATACAGCCGCAGCGCGTACAATTCTTAATAGAGCAGACCGAAGAATGACAGTCGTAGGCATCACTGGAGGCATAGGCAGCGGCAAGACATACGTGGCCCGGCTGCTTGCCTCGAACTACCGCATACCCATTTACGACAGCGACAGCGAGGCGCGGCGCCTGATGCTGGAGCCTCAGCTACGCAGCCAGATAGAGGCCCTCGTGGGTCCTGAGGCCTACGGCGCCGACGGCTCTCTGAACAAAAGCGCCATCGCAGACTTCCTTTTCGCCGATGCCGGTCATGCCGCCGCCATCAACGGCATCGTGCACCCGGCCGTGAAGGCTGACTTCCGGCAGTGGGCACTGGCGCAGGCGACCTCCGTCGTATGCATTGAGAGCGCTATCCTCGTCGAAGCTGGCTTCCTCGATGCCGTGGACCGCGTAGTCGTCGTAGAGGCACCGCGGACCCTACGCATCAGCCGCGCCATGCAGCGCGACGGAGCATCGCGCAGACAGGTGCTTGCGCGCATCAGCCGCCAGGCTCCCGACGCCGTGCGCCGTGCACATGCAGACCTCGTCGTGCACAACGACGGCCGTCCCATAATGCCTCAATTAAGATTTTTTATGGCTGAGTTGCTTGGTAAATCAAGCGAGAAGCCTTAATTTTGCGCCCGCTTATCTAAGCAGGACATTACGAAACCATAAAAACTACAGAACAAATGCTGGAAACAATCTTAGCCATAGCCGGTAAGCCCGGTTTGTATAAACTCGTCTCACGAGGCAAACGCAACCTCATCGTCGAGAGCATCGACGACAAACACCAGCGTATGCCGGCTTTCGCAGCCGACCGTGTTATCTCGCTGGCTGACATAGCCATGTACACCGATGACAAAGAGGTGCCCCTGGCCGACGTCCTCACCAGCCTCAAGGAGAAAGAAAATGGGCAGAAATGCTCGCTCGACATCAAGACGGCTTCCAAGCAGCAGCTCTTCGACTTCTTTGTAGAGGTGCTGCCCAGTTTCGACCGCGACCGTGTCTTCCCCTCCGACGTGAAGAAACTCATTCAGTGGTACAACATCCTCATCGGTGCCGGTCTCGACGATTTCTCTAAAATGGCACCTACCGAGGGCGACAATATCGACGACCGCAAGCAGGCCGACGAGTAGACGGCGGCCTCCTGTGCACCAGGAGCCAACGAGCTGTCTTACCCTCTTAAGGCGTACTGCCTGCACGTTATTCGCCTACTGCAAATACGACAAGGCCAAGGGATCTGCGCAGAACCCTTGGCCTTGTCGTATGCCGCCTCCCTTGACAGTTCATTAACATATAAAACGGATTATTGGTGTCCGCTAAAAATGAAGGCTATGACAGACTGATGGGCCTTACTCTTTGAAAGATGAATCCACAATGTCTGTTTATCAGTAATAAGGACACATATTTCATCCCCTTTCAACTTTTAGCGGACAGTTATTCCACATTGTATAGCCCGCTCCCCGTTTCTCCTAAGGGTTTCGCCCGAAAGTTATGGGACTTTTGCCCGAAAGTTATGGGACATTTTCCAAAAAGTTACGGGACTTTTGGCTGAAAGTCTTAAGACAATCGTTCGTAACCTATATGACAGCAGAAAGAATGACACCGCATAAACGCCCCTTACAAAAGGACGGGGGCCGCAGCCCCTACCCCTTAGGCCCCCTATAAGGGGCCTTAGGGGTGGGGCTGTGCCCTCGGGCCCCCAAGACGCAGCCGTTTTTGTTTATAAAGAACTCTAATCTCTAATCCCTAAACACTAATCACCAATCCCTAATTCCTAATCCATTTTCTCCCTGACCCCTTGAGCCTTTTTCGGTCAGCGGTAGCGCCCGAGGGTGATTTCGGCTATGGTCAGCGGTAGGTATACCATGGAGTAGCCGTTGTCCTTGCTGTCCTCCTCATAGAAGAACGCTATGCGTCCGTCGCGCTGCAGCGTCATGGTGGAGTATGCCGACGTGGTCGTGGACACCTGCAGGCCTCGCGTCCAGGCGTGAGCGAAGGCACGCGGGCTGTAGATGCCGTTGGGGATTATCTCTTTGTACCACAGGCCCACGTCGGTGCGCCCCTCGCCGCACGGCAGTGATTGCAGCATCAGTCGGACTGGACGTCCCGTAGCTGATTCCGTTGCCTCGACGAGCATGATTTCGCCGTTGCAAGAGTTGGCACCCACCTTGATGCCGCCAGGTACGTCGTGCGAGGCTACGCATGCCCCCCACGAGCCTCGCTGCTGGTCCGCCCTGATGTCATCGAAATGAAAGATGTTGAAGAATCGGCCATACCACTTTCGCGACGAGAGGACTACGTCGCCGCAGGGCAGCTCCTCGGTTTTGGGCTCGTCGCCGTCGAGGCAGGGGCTGTCGTGCCCGTCGAGCGTAGAGCCTCCGAGAACGCTCCACGTCTGCCCGAAGTCGTCGCTGAAGAGCACATAATTGCACGCAACGTCCTTGTCATCCATCAGCGTACGCGTGAGCACGGAGCAGTAGAGCCTGAAGAACTTGCCTTTGCGTACGACGCGGCTCTGCATGATACGTCCCGAACCAATGAACAAGGTGCGGGTGTTTGGCAGCAAGGCGTAGATGGCGTCGGTCACATCCTCGGCCTTGGTCCATGAACGGCCGCCGTCGGGGCTGTACCATCGGGCAATGCGGTTGGGGCGCTCGCGTGTACCTTGAATATATGGCGTGCAACCGGTGACCGACATGCACAGGACGCGTTTGCTCGTGCGGTCGGCTACGAGAGCAGCGTCGCCATAGCCGCAGTCGTCGGCTCCGTTAATGCCTGAGCCGCGCTGGATGACGGTGTCGGGCGCCCACGTCCGTCCGTCGTCGGTGCTGGTGCGGGCCACCAGGTCTATGCGTCCGTAGCCTATGTCGAAGCCGCAGTAGCGGCGGTCGGCCACGGCTATGAGGTGTCCCTTGCGCGTCGTGGCGATAGCGGGTATGCGGTAGGGCACGGCGTAGGCGTCGTAGGTAGTGAACAGGCGTTGTGGCGTCGCTTCGTAAGTCTGCTGAGCAGCGAGCGTCGCGGGCATCGCCATTATCATGGCGAGCAAGAGCCCGGAGAGTTTGTTCGTTTGCATGATAGTATAGGTGTATTCAATGTTGGCTGCAAGGTAGGGACGTCTTCCAGTCCTTAGGCGCAAAGATAACCTTTTTTTCTGACGGGCAGTCAACGAAAGCCGATAAAAACGTCTTCGCAGGCTATTTTATGCTTTTAAACGATATCGAAAACTTAGGTATGAAACAAATATGAATATAAAAGCTATATAATTAGTTAAATTTGTCAAAATTGTTAATTTTAGGTTTCGTTCTCTATTGCAGCCAAAGTGATAATTCATACCTTTGCATCGAAGGAACCGCCAGAAGAGTTTCCTGCAGCGCAAACGTATGAAACGTACAACAATAACAATCATAGGCCTGGTCATAGGAGCCTCGTTCTTCGGGTTGCTCTTCCTGCAGGGGCGTATCATACGCTCTATGGTCAGGATGCGCAAGGAACAGTTCGACGAGACAGTGCTCAGGGCCCTCGACCAGACGAGCCGCGACATGGAGCGCAACGAGACGTTCCGCTACCTCGAGGAAGTGGCGCGCCACTCGGGCTACCGTGCCGACAGCCTCGCCGCCTCCGTCGGCAGCCTGCTGCCCGGCTCGCCGGTAAGCGTGGCCGACCGCCCCTCGTTCAACGCACCTTTCAGTCTGCCTCAGAACGATGCGGCCAAGCCCCACGTCCCCAAAAGCTCGCTGACACTGAAGTCCAACGCGTCAATAGACGTCGCCAACCAGCACTTCCATGACTTCGTGAAAAACGCATACCTCTACCAGAAAGGAGTTCTCGACGAGGTTATCTACACCGTACTCTACAACGCCAGCGACAAGGACTTCCGCGAGCGCGTCGACTTCCGCCTGCTCGACAGCAACCTGCGCAACGAACTCGAGTCCGCGGGCATCAGCCTGCCATACCACTTCTCTGTCTACGATGTCGAGGGACATGAGGTGTACCGCTGCGCCGACTACTCCGACGAGGGCGCCGACTACTGCTACACGCAGACACTCTTCCGTAACGACCCGTCGCAGAAGATGGGGCAGCTGCGCGTGCACTTCCCCACAATGGACACCTACATCCTGGGCGTGGCCAACAAGATGATACCCGTGCTGGTGTTCACCGTGCTGCTCTTCCTCACCTTCTCTTTCACCGTCTGGCTCATTGTGCGCCAGAAGCGGGAGACCGAGATGAAGAACGATTTCATTAACAACATGACCCATGAGTTCAAGACGCCCATCTCCAGCATCTCGCTCGCCGCACAGATGCTGGGCGACAAGAGCATCAAGAAGAGCGATGCCATGCTCGACAACCTCTCCGGCGTCATCGTGAGCGAGACGCGCCGCCTCCGCTACCAAGTAGAGAAAGTGCTGCAGATGTCGCTCTACGAGCGCGGCAACATACGCTTCAATGAGAAAGAGATCGATGCCAACGTCGTCATCGACGACGTCGTGAGGACCTTCCAGCTTAAGGTGAAGCAGAGCGGCGGCACGCTTACTGCTGCCCTCGATGCTGAGGATGGTGCCATCTACGTCGACGAGATGCATTTTACGAACGTCATCTTCAACCTCATGGACAATGCCGTGAAATACCGGCGCAACGACGTGCCGCTGGAGCTGCGCGTGGCAACGCGCAACCAGGGTGATCGCCTCGTCATCACCGTAGAAGACAACGGCATAGGCATGCGCAGCGAGGATCTCAAGCACATCTTCGAGCGGTTCTACCGTGTCCACACAGGCAACAAGCACGACGTCAAAGGCTTCGGACTCGGACTGGCTTACGTCAGGAGCACGGTAGAACTGATGCACGGCACCATAAAAGCTGAGAGCCAGCTGCGCCAGGGCACACGATTCATCATCACTCTGCCACTGATTGACTGAGCACGACCGTAACTATCCCTACAACACCATATTTCACTATTTCTGCTAAGGCAAATATCAAACCCTAAAAAAGAATACAACTATGGCACAAGAAGAAACAAAACTCAGAATCTTACTCTGCGAGGACGACGAGAGCCTCGGCATGCTGCTCCGCGAATACCTCCAGGCGAAAGGCTATGAAGCAGACCTCTGCCCCGACGGCGAGGCTGGCTACAAGGCATTCCTCAAGGACGAATACGACATGTGTGTCCTCGACGTCATGATGCCTAAGATGGACGGCTTCCAGTTGGCCCAGGAAATACGCCAGGTCAATCAGGAGATTCCCATCATCTTCCTCACCGCCAAGAACCTGAAAGAGGACATCTTCGAGGGCTTCAAGATTGGCGCTGACGACTACATCACCAAACCCTTCTCGATGGAAGAACTCGTCTATCGTATGGAAGCCATCCTGCGCCGCGTCCACGGCAAGCAGCAGAAGAATGTGGCCGTCTACCACATCGGGCGCTTCATCTTCGACACACGCCGTCAGATCCTCACCATCGGTGACAAGCAGACAAAGCTAACCACGAAAGAGAGCGAACTGCTAATCCTGCTCTGCGCACATGCCAATGATGTCCTGCAGCGCGAGCTGGCGCTCAAGACCATCTGGATTGACGACAACTACTTCAACGCGCGCTCCATGGACGTCTACATCACCAAGCTGCGCAAGCACCTCAAGGATGATCCGGAAATCGAAATCAACAATGTGCACGGCAAAGGCTACCGCCTCATCGCCCACATGGAGGAAGAACCCTGAACCTCGGCCAGGACGGCAAAAAGAAAGGGGCCGCGCTCAAGCGCGGCCCCTTTGCTCGTCTACTCTTCTGCATTGGACTGAATGTAGTCGGGTTTCTTGTAGTTGACGAAGATGTGCAGGGCTATGCCGGCAACAATCAGCAATACGGCCAAAAACTGAACCAAATTGTTGTCAACCCAATCCAAGAGATAGCTCAGGAGAAGAATCACAGCACCAACGATGGCTGTGATAATACCTAAATAAAGTTTCATAGTGATACGTATAATGTTATTGTTTACTCATTCGACAGCACAAAATAAGACAAAAAACCTGAACCCACGAAATTTTCAGGCAAAAAAGTTTAGCTGACACACTATTTTTCTGCTATAGGCTCGTAAGTCGCAAAATATTTTCAAGAAAAATGCCAGAAAGCATTGCCATATTAAAAAAAAGCAGTACCTTTGCCGAGCATTTTTGCAAAAGCAATCATTATTAACCCATTAAACAATTATGAATCAGTACGAAACCGTTTTCATTCTAACTCCCGTTTTGTCTGAAGAGCAGACAAAGGAAGCGGTCGAAAAGTTCAAGAAGATTCTCACCGATGGCGGCGCAGAACTCATGAACGAAGAGATGTGGGGTCTGAAGAAACTCGCTTACCCCATCGAGAAGAAATCCACGGGCTACTACGTGATGATTGAGTTCAAGGCCGATCCCACGCTTATCAGCAAGCTCGAAGTAAACTATCGCCGCGACGAGCGCGTGCTCCGCTATCTGACTGTCAAGAACGACAAGTTCGCAGCCGAATATGCTGAGAAGAGAAGAAATAAACTTGCAAACAAGGAGGACTAAGCAATGGCACAGACAGAAATACGTTATTTGACACCGCCCACCGTAGACGTCAAGAAGAAAAAGTATTGCCGCTTCAAGAAGCTCGGCATTAAGTATATCGACTACAAGAACCCCGAGTTCCTGAAGAAGTTCCTCAACGAGCAGGGCAAGATTCTGCCCCGCCGTATCACCGGAACATCGCTCAAGTACCAGCGTCGCGTGGCGCAGGCTGTGAAGCGCGCCCGTCACCTCGCTCTGCTGCCCTTCGTTACCGATATGATGAAATAATAATAAGGAGGAATAAGCACTATGGAAATAATTCTGAAAGAAGATGTTATCGGCTTGGGCTACAAGCACGACATCGTAAACGTGAAGTCCGGCTACGGCCGCAACTATCTTATTCCCCAGGGTAAGGGCGTCATCGCGTCAGAGAGCGCAAAGAAGATGCTCGCCGAGGAGCTCAAGCAGAAAGCTAAGAAGCTCGAGAAGATTAAGGCAGATGCCGAGAATGCTGCTGCCAAGTTCGAGGGCGTAGCCCTGACCATACCTGCTAAGGTCAGCAACAACGGCACCATCTACGGCAGTGTCAACAGCCTGATGATTGCCAACGAGCTCGCTAAGCTTGGCTTCGACATCGATCGTAAGCTCATCACCATCAAGGACGTGAAGACCGTTGGCGAGCACAGCGCCACAATCCGTCTGCACAAGGAAGTCAGCGTGACAATCCCCGTCACCGTCGTTGCTGAGAGCGCTCCCGTTGAAGAGGCTCAGGCAGAGGAAGCTCCTGTTGAGGAAGCTCCCGTCGATGTCGAGGCAGCTCAGGAGCTGGCCGACGAGCAGGAAGTGCTTGAGGAGCTCGATGCCCCTGCAGAAGCATAACCCTTGACGGCAAATAAACAGCAATATAAAAATAGAAGCTCAAGACCAGACGCGTCTTGAGCTTCTTTCGTTGTAAGCTGCCTTTCATATCGCCGACAGCGGATGACGTCGTATACACCTCAGCCGGCAACAGCAGGTATACAAAAAAGGAGTCACACATCCCATGCAACTCCTATACGTTTCCTGTGATTAATGTTCGCAGGGAACGGAAGTGTCTGTTAATTACTCAGCAACAACTTCCTGAGCGGCCTCTACGACCTCAGCAGCGGCGCTGTCAACAACCTCGAGGGTGCTGTCGATGACTTCCTCTACGATGCTGTCGCAAGTCTCAGCGAGAGAGTCAACAGCCTCAGCAGTAGCAGTAGCCTGGCCACCGCAAGATGCGAAAGAGATAGCCATAGCGGCTACGAACATAAATGCAACCTTTTTCATTTTCTTTTTTTGCTTTTTAATTCTGTAAAACAATAATGTGCTTTCTAAAAACGCTGCAAAGGTAAGCACTTTTTAGATACGTTGTACTTTTTTCTTCAACTTTTTTTTATTTATTTTTCATTTATTTTTTTAACTTTGCCTTAAATTGCTCTTAATCAGACGTATAAGGAAATGTTAAAAAATCATGACAGCGTGCCAGTCTGAGGTAAAAGTGCTATCTTTGCAGCCGAAAACAAGATAGCCAAATGGAACCTGACAATAGCCTCCAAGGTCTTCGCGCGACATATTTCACCCTCGGCTGCAAACTGAACTTTGCTGAGACGTCGTCCATTGCTCGTCAGCTTGCGGATGCCGGTGTGGCGAAGGCTCGGCGAGGCGAGCCGGCCGACATCTGCGTTATAAACACATGCAGCGTCACCGAAGTGGCCGATCACAAGTGCCGGCAAGCTATCCACAAACTCGTCCGTCTCAACCCCGGTGCCTTGGTCGTCGTTGTAGGATGTTATGCTCAGCTCAAGCCCGCCGAGGTGGCGGCCATACCCGGTGTCAGCCTCGTGCTTGGGCAGAGTGAGAAGGGTAGCATATTGCAGTATGTGCAGAAGCATTTTTGCGAGTCAGAGCATGGCGTGCCCACCCCCGGAGCGAAACCCGTTACCGATGTCTTTGTCCCTTCCTGTTCTTGTGGCGATCGTACTCGTTTCTTCCTGAAGGTTCAGGACGGCTGCAATTATTTCTGCACCTATTGCACTATACCTTTTGCGCGGGGGCGTAGCCGCAATGGCTCGATAGAAAATATAGTAGGGCAGGCCCGCCAGGCTGCCGCCGAGGGTGGAAAGGAAATCGTTATCACGGGAGTGAACATCGGCGATTTCGGGCGTTCTACGGGCGAGACCTTCATAGCACTGCTACGCGCTTTGGATAGTGTAGAGGGCATCGAGCGCTACAGAATCTCCAGCATCGAGCCAAACCTTTTGACCGATGAAGTCCTCGAGTTCTGCACCTCGAGCCGTGCCTTCATGCCGCATTTTCATATCCCCTTGCAGTCAGGCTCCGACGAGGTGCTCCGTCTGATGCACAGACGCTACGACACGGCCCTCTTTTATAATAAGGTATCGCGCGTGCGCGAACTGATGCCCGATGCCTTCATCGGAGTTGACGTCATCGTCGGCACTCGAGGTGAGACAGCCGAACGCTTTGCGGAGTCCGAACGCTTCATAGAGTCGTTGCCAGTTTCTCAGCTTCATGTGTTCAGCTACAGTGAAAGGCCAGGTACTGCGGCCCTGCGCATACCTCATGTAGTCCGACCGGAGGAAAAACATGAGCGCAGCCAGCGTCTGCTCGCTCTCAGCCAGGCCAAGCTACACGCTTTCTACGAGTGCTTCATCGGCACCACGAGGCCGGTACTGCTCGAGCATACGCGAACGAAGGGTGTCTACAATGGCTTTACAGACAACTATATAAAAGTGGAATATCAAGGGCGAGGATGTGACAACAGCATCCAGCCCCTGCATCTCACAAAATGGAACGCCGATAAGTCGGCACTGATAGCAGAATGAGAATATCTATCGTCATACTAAACTGGAACGGAGCTCAGATGCTTCGCCGCTTCCTGCCGTCAGTACTCTCTAACACGCCCCGGGAGATAGCAGACATCGTCGTGGCCGACAATGGCTCCACTGACGACTCCCTTGCCGTCCTCGCTTCGGAGTTCGCGGAGGTGCGTGTCATTACACTGGACAGAAACTATGGCTTTGCCGAGGGCTATAACCAGGCTCTCCGTAGGGTAGGGGAGGATTGCGACTATTATCTGCTGCTCAACTCCGATGTTGAGACACCCGAGGCTTGGATTCAACCGCTCATTCAGTATATGGATGACCATCCTGATGTCGCTGCTTGTCAGCCTAAACTGCGTGCCGAGCACACACCGACGCATTTCGAATATGCCGGAGGCGCTGGCGGCTACATTGATTGCCTGGGCTATCCATTCTGCCGCGGACGTGTGTTCGACAGCGTGGAGCCCGACCTCGGCCAGTATGACGATGTGGCCGATGTCTTCTGGGCTACGGGCGCAGCTCTTATGATTCGTGCCAAGATATACTGGGAAGTCGGTGGACTTGATGGCCGGTTCTTTGCTCATCAGGAGGAGATAGACCTCTGCTGGCGTCTCCGTGCCCGAGGCTATCGCATAGTGTGCATCCCACAGTCTGTTGTATACCATGTAGGTGGCGGCACGCTGCCAAAAGCAAATCCGCGCAAGACACTCCTCAATTTCCGCAATAACCTTCTCTTGCTCTACAAGAACCTACCGGTAAGCAGTCTGCGCCGCGTGCTGTTCACGCGCTTCTTCCTCGATTCCCTCGCTTCCTTGGTGTTCCTGCTCAAAGGCGAAGTCCGTAGCTTCCGCGCCGTGTGGCAGGCTCGCCGCGAGTTCCGCAAGATTAAGGGTGATTTCGCCGCCGACAGGGCCGCAAACCTGGCTGCCACGAAGGTCGGGCGAATCCCAGAGCTATATTCATCAAGCATCCTGGTGGCATATTATCTGAGGGGCAAACGAACGTTCGATAGCCTCGGCAGGTGACGATGATAATCAAGAGGGGAAATTTACGTAATGAAAATTGTCGTGTTGTTTGCTCAGACAAAATAAATAACCTATTTTTGCACCGATTTTTACTACAGCATACACAATAATTATAATATATAGATGGCACAAAAACCAAGCATACCAAAAGGCACTCGCGACTTCGGCCCGGCAGAGATGGCGCGTCGCAACTATATCTTCGACACGATCCGAAGCGTTTATGCGCTCTATGGTTTTCGTCAGATTGAAACTCCCGCGATGGAAAATCTCTCCACGCTGATGGGCAAGTATGGCGAAGAGGGCGACAAACTTTTGTTTAAGATTCTTGATAGCGGCGATTTCCTGCGAGGAATAGATCCGCAGGCATTGACGGGCGAAGGCACGCCCAAGCTGGCTGCCAAGCTCTGCGAAAAAGGTTTGCGCTACGACCTCACCGTGCCCTTTGCGCGCTTCGTTGTGCAGCATCGTGAGGAACTGACGTTGCCGTTCCGCCGTTTCCAGATTCAGCCTGTCTGGCGAGCCGACCGCCCACAGAAAGGTCGCTATCGCGAGTTCTACCAGTGTGATGCCGATGTCGTAGGGTCAGACTCCTTGCTGAATGAGGTCGAACTCATGCAAATCGTTGATGAGGTGTTCCGCCGCTTCGGAATACGTGTCTGCATCAAGATTAACAACCGTAAGATCCTCAGTGGTATTGCAGAGATGATTGGCGAAGCCGATAAGATAGTGGATATCACGGTGGCTATCGACAAGCTCGATAAGATAGGCCTCGAAGCCGTCAATGCTGAATTGGCAGAAGACGGAATCCCGGCCGAAGCTATCGAGAAGCTGCAACCTATCATCAAGCTCAGCGGCACAAACGAGGAGAAAATCCATACTATGCGCCAAGTGCTTAAGGACAGCGAGTCCGGCATGAAAGGTATTGAAGAAGTGGAGTTTGTGTTGAATACGCTGAAGGCTTGTGCCCTGACAAACGCCATCGAACTGGATCTGACCCTGGCCCGTGGCCTCAATTACTATACCGGCTGCATCTTTGAAGTGAAGGCTCTGGATGTGGAAATAGGCAGCATCACAGGCGGAGGTCGCTATGATAACCTGACAGGCATCTTTGGCATGCCCGGCCTGTCAGGCGTAGGCATTTCTTTCGGCGCCGATCGTATCTATGATGTGCTGAATCAGCTCGAACTCTATCCTCAAGAGATAACGACGGCAACACAGCTGCTGTTTGTCAACTTCGGTGAGGCCGAGGCCGCCTATGCCCTGCCGGCTCTGGCTGCAGCCCGCGGCGCAGGCATTCGTGCAGAGATCTACCCTGACGCCAGTAAGATGAAAAAACAGATGTCGTATGCCAACGCACGTGCTATTCCGTTCGTGGCCCTTGCCGGAGAAAGCGAGATGGCAGAGGGCGTTTTCACGCTCAAGAATATGCTTACTGGCGAACAAACCAGCGTGAATACCGAACAAATGATATCAAAGGTGTTAGGCAAATAGAGGTATCTAATGACGCATAATTAGATAAGTAACAGACAGATTGTAGAATGAATTTTAAATCATAATTCAAATAACGTTGGTCAGAAATGAAGATACTTCTTTTAGGTAGCGGTGGGCGCGAACATGCATTGGCATGGAAAATCATGCAGTCGCCTCGTGTAGAGACTCTTTTTGTTGCTCCAGGTAATGCAGGAACACAGGCAGGCGGAGCAGTGAACGTTGCCCTTAAGGCCGATGACTTCGAGGGCATCAAGCACTTTGTCCTGACAGAGCGCGTTGATATGGTTATCGTAGGCCCCGAAGACCCATTGGTAAAGGGCATTTACGACTTTTTCCGCGATGACGAGGCATTGTGCCGAATCCCTGTCATTGGTCCGTCTAAAGCCGGTGCCCAGCTCGAGGGCTCCAAGGATTTTGCCAAGCAGTTTATGCGTCGCCACGCTATCCCGACAGCCGCCTATCAGACCTTTGACGGCAATCATCTTGCCGAAGGACTTGCCTTCCTCGAGACACTGCAGCCGCCGTACGTCCTCAAGGCCGACGGCCTGTGTGCAGGCAAGGGCGTCCTCATCGTGCCGACGCTCGACGAAGCCAAGCGCGAACTCGAGGAGATGCTCGGCGGTATGTTCGGCCAGGCATCGGCACGTGTAGTCATTGAAGAGTTCCTTTCTGGCATTGAATGTTCGGTGTTTGTACTTACAGACGGTCATCATTACAAGATTTTGCCCGAGGCAAAGGATTACAAACGTATTGGTGAGGGCGATACAGGTCTGAACACAGGCGGAATGGGCTCGGTTTCGCCCGTGCCTTTTGCCGATGCTGAATGGATGCAGAAAGTGGAAGACCGCATCATACGTCCTACGGTTGAGGGCCTTGACTCTGAGGGCCTTGACTACAAGGGCTTCATTTTCTTAGGACTCATCAACTGCAATGGCGACCCGAAGGTTATCGAATATAACTGCCGAATGGGTGATCCCGAGACCGAAACAGTGATGCTTCGCCTCGAGAGTGATATCGTAGACCTCTTCAATGGAGTAGCTGCAGGCGATCTCGACCAGCGCTCCATGACCATCGACCCTCGCAAGGCCGTATGTGTGATGCTTGTCAGCGGCGGCTATCCCGGGTCTTACAAGAAGGGCTTCCCCATTGATTTGTCTGAAGTTAATGAGAGTGCTGACACAGTGGTCTTTCATGCCGGCACCGCTCTCTCGGCCGATGGGCAAGTGGTGACGGCTGGTGGCCGTGTCATAGCTGTGTCATCGTATGGCAGCACTCAGGCTGAGGCCATGGAGCGTAGCTTTGCCGTTGCCAATAAGATACAGTTTGAAGGTAAATACTTCCGCCACGATATCGGCTCTGACCTGTGAGAATACGTTGGCATAACAGGATAGCGCGCAGTTCTGTAACTCTTCCTGTGGCAGCTGTGCTCACCACGTTGCTTTGGTGGCTTCCACAAGGCGGCTATTCATTGCCGTACCTCTTAGGTTGGGGCGTTTGTGTCTTCGCTGTTCTGTTTATCATCGAGATGGTGGCTCAGAACGCCTTGCTGCGTGTGCGTTCTCGAATGGTATCCAGTCTCTTCTTGCTGTTGATGGCTGTCTGCGGCTTCCTGCATGAACTATGTCCTGGCTTACTCGTTCAGCTGTCATTGATAGCATCCTTGTATTCGCTGTTACGTACGTGCGAGAAGACGCGTCCGGAACTTGACACCTTCCACTCTTATCTCTTCCTCTCGCTTGGTAGTCTGGCCTGGCCACCCTTGGTATGCCTGTCGCCCGTCTTGTTGTTTGTGCAGGTCTTTCTCTTGCGGTCACTCTCTCTGCGCAGCTTTAGCGCAGCGGCGATGGGGCTGTTTCTCCCCTACATCTTTTGGAGCTCAGTGCTGTTTGTCATGGGTGATATCAGTCCTTTCGTAGCTCATGCCCGTGAGATGGCAGCTCCGGCCATCCGCCTTGGCATGCAGGTCCGGCATGAGCTGCTGCTGGCCCAGACCTACGATGCCCCATCGTGGTTTGCCATAGAGCGTGGGCGCTTGGCTTCGTTCTGGGCGGGGCTTCTTGCCGGCCACCTCGCGGAAATGGCTGCGTTGGTGCTGGTCGTGCTGATGGGGGCTACGGGCGTTATCTTTTACTGCACCAACAGCTTCGATGATAAGACGCGTGTGAGAATGTGTCACTACGCTATCATCACGATGCAACTGTGTGTTGCCATATGGCTCTTGCTGCAACCGTGGCTCTTCCGCTTTCTTTTTCCATTGCTTCTATTTACCTCAGTGCCTGCGTGTGCTTACTGGGCCACGTTCTCGCATTCGTGGGTCGCACGGACGTTGTTCGTTGTCCTGTTCTTGGGGCTTATCGTTGTGGGTGTTCTCTCGCTCACTCCTCAGTCTGTCTGTTTATTAAGTATATTCCCACGAATATGAGCGCTGTTCCTGCGATGAAATAAAACGTAATGCGCTCAGAGAGCAGAGCCCAGGCAAGCAACATCGTCATCACGGGATTAAAATAGGCATAGTTTGTCGTCGTGACGGCTCCTATGTGTTTAAGCACCCAGTTCCATACGACAAAACAAAGCATAGAGGCCACGCAGCCAAGGAATAGCAGGTTGGCAAGCACTTCGGGTTGCATGACAACCTCCCAGTCTGGCCACTCAGGCCATATCATATAATACGGAATTATGGATATGAGTCCGTAGGCAAACACCTTGCGTGTCGTGAATATCGTGTCGTAGCGTTCCGAGGCTCTGATCATCAGCAAGGAGTAGACGGCCCAGCACAGACATGCAGCGAAGGCCAGGGCATCGCCCAGAGGCGACAGCTTGAGCAGAAAGCGGCCGTTGAGTACCACGATGACTACTCCGACGGCAGACATCAGCGTGCCTACAATCTGAGCGCCGTGCAGCCTTTCAGACTTGTAGAAGGCTGAAATCAAGACAGTGGCAAATAGCGGACAGAGGCATACGATGAGCGAAGTGTTGGTCGTCGTCGTGTAGTTCATGGCACTGTTCTCTGTCAGGAAGTATAGCGAGCCGCCCGAGATGCCCAAGCCCAGCATGAGCAGTTCGTCCTTGACGGAATCGGCCATCAGGCGGAAGGATTTGCGCGTGAGGGAGTAGGCAAGGAGCATGACGTAGGCAAGAATAAAGCGCAACGTGAAAATCATCGCAGCCGAGAGACCGTGCATGAGCAGCAGCTTGGTATACACAAACGTAGAGCCCCAGATGGCTACAACCATCAGTGCCGCAACATGATAAATCAAGTCGGTTCTTTTTCATTGTTTTAGGCTTGCCACGGTCCTAATCAGTAAGAGGGCTCCAAGGCATTAATGTGTCTGTATCAGAGGTGCGAGAAGTATTTGTATAGGGGCGCTATCATCGAGGCTTGCATGAAGTCGCCTCGCAAGAGCATCTCCCGGACTTCATCTTGAGTGAAGGTGTACACTTCTATGTCTTCAGTGGCATCGAGGTGCTGGGCGTCAGTGCGCTCCACGCCGATGGCCAGGAAACTGTGCGAGAGGTTGTTCATGGCGCTGGCGTTGCATGAGTAGATCATTGTCTCGCTCCATTTGCCGCCAGTGTAGCCCGTCTCTTCCTGCAGCTCCCGTTTTGCGGCGGCCATAGGCTCTTCGCCCGTCTCCACGCAGCCTGCAACCAATTCGAAACAGGTGCGCCCGAGGCCGTGGCGGTATTGGCGGACCAGCACCATCTGCCCGTCCTTCGTTATTGCTATGACGTTGATGAAGGTAGGATATTCGAGTACATAATATTCGTCCATGATGCGGCCGTCGGGCAGCTGGCATGTGTCGCGGCGTGCGGTGAGCCACGGTCTCTTAAACAGATACTCCGATTTCAGGAGCTTCCAGTCCATGTCTTTCATTGTGGCAGATAGGTTTTCAGTTCAATACTCTTTTTAATTATGCTTCGCATCTCTTTCAGCGAGGCTACGTAACCGGCTGAGCGCACCTGTACGAGGGCATTGCCCAGCGCCGTGCCTTCTTGCGGACCGGCTACTACGGGCATAGTAAGGGCATCAGCTGCAAATTGCATGAGGTATTCGTTACGCGAGCCGCCTCCTATGACGTGCAGGCGTTGGATGTCCACGGGTGTGATTTTCCTGAGTATCTCTATGACCTCGCCGTAGCGGGCAGCCAGCGAGCGGAAGATTACGCGAACGTAGTCGGCGGCCGTCTCGGGCAGAGGCTGGGCGGTCTCTGTGAGGTAGTCGCGTATGGCTGCCGTCATCGATGCTGGATGTGCGAAGCGGGGATCGTCGGGGGTTATCAGACTGTCGCACGCAGAACACTGGCTGAGCGCGTTCAGCTCGTTGACGTTCTCCGGCACGCCTTTGAACTTTATGTCGTCTGCCCTGAACTCTTTCCTACATTGTTCGAAAATCCACAAGCCTGTGATATTCTTCAGGAAACGGGTGGTGCCGTCGAGACCTCCCTCGTTGGTGAAGTTCTCTCTGAAGCTGTCGTCATTTATGATGGGAGCCGGGCTTTCCACACCCAAGAGACTCCACGTTCCGCAACTGAGGTAGGCGAAACGGTCGTCATCGGCAGGCACGGCGGCTACGGCAGAGGCTGTGTCGTGGCTGCTGACAGCCACTACGGCAACAGCTCCGAGGCCTGTCGCCTGCTGCACTTGAGGCGTCAGCACCCCCACACGCTCTCCTGGCAGCACCAGCCGCCCGAAGTGGCCGCGGGTCAGGCCGATAGAGGCAAGCAGATGTTCGTCGAGGTCGCCGGTGCATGGATTCAGCATCTGAGATGTTGAGGCTACCGTATATTCGCAGACGGTCTCGCCTGTGAGCATATAGATGAGCGCATCAGGAATAAACAAGACCTTGGAGGCAGCCTGCAGAGCCGTGGTGCCGGCTCGTCGCAGAGTATCGAGTTGGAAGAGCGTGTTGAACGGCATAAACTGGATGCCAGTACGCTCGTAGACTTCGTGTCGTGGCATACAGTCAGCGAAGTAGCGCTCTAGTGCTCCGTCGGTGTGAGGGTCGCGGTAGCAGTAGGGGAGGCTTAGTAACTGACCGTCGGCTCCGAAGAGGGCTACATCGCAGCCCCAGGTGTCGATGCCTATGCTTTCTATTGTGATACCCTCAGCAGCTACGCGCTGCAGGGCCTTTATTATTTCGTTGTAGAGATGAGCTATGTCCCAGAAGATATGTCCGCAGAGCGGTAGCTGGGGATTGTCGAAACGCGTGAACTCGCGCATCTCTACGCGCTGGCCGTCAAATGAGGCCAACACTGTGCGTCCGCTCGTTGCGCCGAGGTCTACTGCAAGATAGTGGGTCATATTAGTGAGTTGAAAGTTGATAGTTGATGGTTAAAGGACCGCTTGCAATGGCATTTTATTGTGCAAAGATAACTCAGATTCTGTCTGAATGTCTCAGAATACCTCGTTTTTTTTCTTAAAAGAGAAAAATACATCGACTTTCTCCTGTAAAAGGCTGTCTCTTTCATCTAAAGAATTAATTTTGTAGCTATGAATTCTAATAATATGGTCTATATGAGAAACTGTTTCATTATCGCTTTATTCTCATTCACTGTATCCTGCCTTGCCGATGGGGCTATAGCTGTTACGCCAGCGACAGGGGCTGCGCGCACATATGCAGAGGGGCCTTCAAATGGCTGCCAGAGCGAATGTTTGTGGTACGATGCTCCGGCTCGTGTGTGGCACGAAGCACTGCCCCTCGGCAACAGTCGCTTGGGCGCTATGGTCTATGGTGGCACACGTGTCGAGGAGATACAGCTCAACGAAGAGACGTTCTTCAGCGGCGGTCCGCACGACAACAACAGCCACACTTCGCTCAGCCACCTCGAGGAGGTGCGTCGTCTTATCTTCGAGGGCAACGACCGCGAGGCTACCGCCATCGTCGACCGCGAGTTCATCCGCGGGCCTCATGGCATGAAATACCTCACGCTGGGGTCGCTACTGATGACCTTCGGACACGATGCTACCACTGGCTACCGGCGCAGCCTCGACTTGCAGAACGCTGTAGCCACGACGTCATACACATATAACAATGTGAAATACACACGCACCGTCTTCACCTCGCTGGCCGACAGCGTCCTCGTCATCAACATAAAAGCCAACCGCCGTGGCGCCCTCGCCTTTTCGCTGCGCCACGCCTGTCCTCTGCTTCCTACCCAAAGTCATGCCTCGGCAGATGAGCGTGGGCGTGGCATCATTACAACCACCATCAAGGGCATCGCTCACGAAGGCATACCCTCCGCCCTCACGGCTGAATGTCAAGTAATCGTCGTGTCCGACGGTGCCACGTCTGCAGCAGCAGATTCCCTTAGTATCACCAGGGCTACAGAGGCTATCCTTTACATATCTGCCGCAACTAATTTCGTCAACTACCACGATGTCAGCGGCAACGCCTCAGCACGCAACAGCCGCCTCTTGCAGACTGCCATGAAGCGAAAGCCGGCAAAGCTCTGGAAACGCCACGTTGACAGCTACCAGCGCCAGTACCGCCGCGTCAGCCTTCGCCTCGACTCGCCTTCCGAACTTTCTCTGCTGCCCACCTCTGCACGCCTCGCTCGTTTCTACGACGATGGCAGCCGGGACCTGGGGCTCGTGGCGCTTATGTTCAACTTCGGGCGCTACTTGCTCATCAGCTCATCGCAACCTGGCGGACAGCCGGCCAACCTTCAGGGCATCTGGAACGACAAGACCGACGAACTTTGGGACGCTAAGTACACCATCAACATCAACACCGAGATGAACTACTGGCCGGCCGAAGTGTGCGGACTGGCAGAGACAGCAGAGCCGCTCTTCGACATGATTCGTGACCTCAGTGTCACAGGGGCCGAGACGGCACGCACTATGTACGGCTGCCGTGGATGGGTGGCTCACCACAACACCGACCTCTGGCGCATAGCAGGGCCCATCGACGGCGCCTTCTGGGGTATGTTTCCCAATGGCGGCGCATGGCTCGCGACGCACCTCTGGGAGCATTACCTCTACACGCTCGACACCGATTTTCTTCGGCTCTACGAGCCCGTGCTGCGCGGTGCAGCACAGTTCTATCTCGATTATATGGTCGAGCGCGACGGCGAGCTGCTCGTCGTACCCAGCGTCTCGCCAGAGCATGGCGGACGCGGACGCCAGACGCCGCTTTGTGCTGCCTGCACCATGGACAACCAGATTGCCCGCGACGCCCTCACGCAAGCCTTGCGTGCCGCAGAGGTGCTGGGTTTAGACGCAGCGTGGCAGCAGCAGTTGCGCGCAGCTATTGCCAAACTGCCCCCGATGCGTGTAGGCCAATACGGGCAGCTGCAGGAGTGGCGCGAGGACCTCGACGACCCCAATGACGAACATCGCCACATCTCGCATCTCTATGGTCTTTATCCTTCAGCCCAGATTTCGCCCTTCCGCACGCCCGACCTATGGTGCGCTGCCCGCGTCACGCTGCAGCAGCGTGGCGACCAGGCCACCGGCTGGAGCCTTGGCTGGAAGACCTGCTTCTGGGCCCGGATGTTCGATGGTAACCACGCCTTCAAGATTATTTCCAACATGCTGCGTCTGTTGCCCGACGACCGCCACGTGCGCGACTACCCCAATGGCCGCACTTATCCCAACCTCTTCGATGCCCATCCGCCGTTCCAAATCGACGGCAACTTCGGCGTCACTGCCGGTATCGCCGAGATGCTCCTGCAGAGCCACGACGGTGCCATACACCTGCTGCCAGCCCTGCCCGACGCGTGGCCGAGCGGTGCCGTCAGAGGCTTGCAAGCCCGTGGCGGCTATACCGTAGACATAGCTTGGCAGAACCATCGACTCACCACGGCGACCATCTATCCCTCTTTTGGAGGCACCCTGCGCCTGCGCTCCAGCGTTCCTTTGAGTCATGGTGCCCTTGTCCGCACCTATTCCGACTTCGGTATTTACGAGTACGAGCTTCCCGTCCGTGCCGGCCGAGCAGTCGTCATAACTCCTACGAAATAATTATCTTTCCTGAAACGAATAACTACAAATTATCCATAAATCTTCACGAATACAGATAATAACTCCGCCTCTTTTCCTCCGTCGCCAGAGGAGTTCTGGCTCTCCTCATCGGGCACGGATGGCCCAAGGACAATCCTCTTAAGGCCCTCTTCGCCAACCGCGAGGAGGCTTTTTTTGTGCTCCCTTGTTCGACGCCGCTCACAATTTTTCTCTTTTCTCTTTTTCTCTCTCTTTAGAGCGTATTTTTTCTTTCTTTTTTGCGTCACTTCGCAAAAAAACATAACCTTTGCACCGACTTCGATAGCTCATTACGGACGTGAGGGTCAAAATCTTATCGGAAAAGGACGTTACGAACGTTATCTTCGACATCCAGATCTCGCAAATCTAAGCTCAGAAGAGAACGCAACCGGAGCGTCCATGTTGGGCGTATTGTACCTTGTTCTCAATATTTTACGTGAACAGCTTTTACAATACATCACGGCGTGGGCTATCGAGTTGCTTATCCTGAGCAAGGCTATGCGAGAGCCCGGATGGGACTATGACTATAATCATAATCTATCTGATTTTGGGTGCAAAGGTACAAAATAAATCCATATAAAGTGTCGAAACTTATATATATTTTGCCTCTTTCGACATTTTAGAAGAGATTACGGTTAGTAACACTGAATTGCTTTTTTATGCTTTTTAACGTGCATTTTCTATTATTGCTGTCCACTGAACTTTGAGGTAAGGGCTTAAAAACGAATCGGTCATTTGGCCGTTACGCCCTGACGAACTTTCTTTCTGTCATCTGTTTCACCGCTTTTCGGTCACAATGAAACCCCATTGCTCCCTCAAACCGGCAAAACATCTGCTCAAAAAAATTTAATGATTATCCGCAATCATACCACCAAAGCCCGAAGGGCTGGCAAGATCACAGGCAGGGGTGCAGCCCCAGCTAAGGATGTGGTGTATATAAAGAAGGGACGACAGAGCGTTCTGTCACCCCTTCTTGTGTGTGGATGCTGTTAGCAGGGGCTAACGATATCTCATTATCTTTTTTTTGAGATATAGGTGTAGCCTCTCTTACGGCAGGAGGATTTTCTGGGTGCGTACGGTGCCATCGGCATGGAGGGTGCGGCGGAGGACGATCCCTCGATGGTGGGTATCGGAAGGCAGCTGGCGCCCCAGGAGGTCGAAGTGCTGTGTGCTGAGGACGGCAGCCTCGTGATGAGGGGTGCTGACGGCATCTGCATGAGGATGAGCGAGACGCAGGCGGACCAGGCGCACGTCCTTGGCCGGGACGGCGATGCTGAGCTGGCGGGTGGCGATGCTGGCGGCCTCGCCCGTCCACAGCTCCACGGCCTCCGTGGGTTCCTCGTCCTCTTCTAAGCCGAGGTCGGCAAGGGGGACGGCGTAGGTGGTGGGGGCAGGGGTGTAGTTGAAGGCGGCGAGGAAGAGGAACGAGTCGGCCTCGTGGACAAAGAGGCTCTGGGCATGGGAGTCGTTGAGGTCGTATTCCTTGTGGCCGTAGAGGGGGCGGAAGCTGCGCCCGAGTCGTGCTACGGCATTCACGTCAGGGTTGGTGAGCACCGCTGCGGCTCGCTGTCGGCTCATGGCGTTGTTGCCGCGTCCGCTCTGGTCGCTGGGGCTGAAGTTGTCGGCCACCAGCATCATGCCGGTGACGGCTCCGCTGGTGACGCGCGCGCGGTTCTCACCGAGGCTGGCGCCGAGTTGGTCGCCGCGCCCGATGAGGACGAGGTGGTCGGGGTCGTTGTACTGATAGAGGCGGTCGGTCCACCAGCCGCCGCTGATGGCGTTCATGGCATATTCGGTCTGGTCGATGCGCCCCCAGGTGTCGCAGGCTATGCGTCGTCCGTTGGCGTGTCCGTGGGGGAAGAGGGGTGCGATGCTGAGGTCGAGGAAGATGCCATAGCGCTCGCACTGCTGCTGTAGGTAGCGCATGCCGTCGTTGTAGGCCTCGACAGCGGTGTTGATGCCCTGCTTGTAGTAGCTGTCGGACTGTATGATGCCGCAGTTGAGGAAGTCGGCCTTGATCCACTTGACGCCCTCATTGGCGCGCGAGCGTACAAAGTTGACGATGTCCTGCTTGGTGACGGGGTGCGAGGGGTCGCGGCAGTAGGCGCCGTCGTACTTGACGGGCTTGCCGTTGATCTTGATGAGTGTTTCGGAATATGGCTGTGTTACCTGCTGCCCGTCGACGGTCCATGTGGCAGTGATGCCGTTGATGCTGGCTTCGTCCCACCAGAGGGCGAAGGGAGTGCTGTAGCTGCCGATGAGCTGGTTGGTGGTCTTGCCGTTCTCGACAAGTTGTTTGCGCTGTGCCGTGCTGATATTGTCGCTGGCATCGAGACTGAATACGATGGAGCCGTCGTCCGAGCAGAAGCCTGCGGGCTGCAGCACTTGGGCGTAGTAGTCGCTTATCTCAAGGTCTGTGCTGTAGGAGTTCTTCTCGGCCAGTACGCCCCAGCTTTGCCAACCGAAGGGTGTGCCGTGGGTCCAGTCGCTGCGTGCTGGGCGCACGGTGGCGCAGGCGTCGGCGAAGCGTTCCATGCCCTGGCGCCAGTCAGCAAAGAGGCCCACGAGGAAGCGTGCGCTGCGGATGGTGTCGCCTTCCAGGGAGCCGTGGTTCTGACGGTCATAGCCGCTGAGGTGGTCGCGCGTCTCGTCGTCGGCCATACCGCTGACGAGCTGCAGCTTGCTGACGTTGGTGCCCCCCGTGGCCTCGACGCAGATGCCGCTCTTCCAGTGGTTGTGGTCTACGCTGCCATAGACGGCGCCATAGCGTTGCGCGCCGTCGAAGAGGCAGCTGACCTCATAGGACGTCATGGCGCGGTCGAGGCGATAGGTGTGGTAGCGCCCGAAGCCATCGTTGTCGAAGGGCACCTTCAGCATACGGTTGTCGGCAGCGGTGGTGCTGAGAAAACGCCAGCTGACCGACTCGCAGCTGACGGGCTCGAGGTGGTTGGAGCGAATAGGGCTGCCATCGGTGCTGATGAGGGCGAGCTGCACGAACATGAAGGGCTGGTCGGCGTAGGCAAAGAAGGTCTCCTGCATCACGACGCCGTCCTCGGCAGCCGCAGTTGGGGCGGCGAAGGTGAAGCGGTGGGCGGTGCCGTCGCCAAACTCATCGGTCACGGGCTCGGCTACGTAGTCGACCGAGGCAAAGCGGTCGCTGGTAAAAAAACCTCGATCGGTGCCAGAGGCGTTGACGTAGGTGGCTTTGGGCTTGCTGCGGGTGATGATGCTCTTGGACGAGCCGTCGGGCAGCGTGCCGCGCACCGAGAAGGCTCGGTTGGCCTCGCTCCAGACGACGGTAAGGTTGCCGCTCTGCAGGGTGATGTCGTCGGCCAGGAGGGGCAGTGAAGGCTGTAACGCGGCAATAGTCACAATCAGGATTGATATGGCTTTTCTCATGAGAATGGGTCTATTTCAGAGTGAAACGATAGAGACGGGCGTCCTTAGCAGGGACTGAGATGAGGAGTTGAGGCTGGGTGAGGGAAACGTTCGGGCTCAGTATGACGGTCTCGCCTGTCCAGAGTTCCTTGGCCTGTGACAGCGAGGAGGGATAGAGGTCGGCGAGGGGGACGGTGACGTTGAGCGGCTGGTCGGCATAGTTGATGGCGGCGAGGTAGAGGGCACTGTCGGTGCGGAGGGTGACGAGGTTCTCGGCGGCACCTGTCTGGGCTCGCCACTGGCGGCCGCCGTAGAGGGGACGGAAGCTGCGCCCGATGCGCCCGACGGTATTGACCTCGGCGTTCATGGCTACCTGCCGGGCCCGCTCTATGGAGAGGCGGGCATCGCCGCACCCGCTGCTGTCGCTGAGGCTCCATACGTCGGGCAGGAGGACCATGCCCGAGCAGACGCCCGTGGTGTAGCGTGCGCGGTTCTCGCCGAGCGACTCGACATCGCCCTTGGCAGCATCCTTGCCAACGAGGACGAGGTGGTCGGGGTCGTTGAACTGGTAGAACTCGCTCGTCCACCAGCCGTAGCTGATAGCGTTCATGGCATATTCGCTCTGGTCGATGCGCCCCCAGGTGTCGCAGGCGATGCGGCGCGAGTTGCCGTAGTGGTAGGGGAAGATGGGGGCGATGGAGAGGGCCGTGAAGACGCGGCCGCCGTGGTCGAGTTGCTGAATGAAGCGAGTGAAGCCGTAGTTGTAGGCCTCGACGGCGGTGCGCACGGCGGGGTCGTAGTAGCTGTCGGCCTGTATCATGCCGTTGCTGGTGAAGTCAATCTTGAAGTATTCGAAACCTGCGGCCTTCAACGAGGCAGCCTCGCGGGCGAAACGCTCGAGGGTGGCTGGGTGCGTAGGGTCAAGGCAGAAGGCGCCGTCGTACTTGTAGGGCTGCCCGTTCACCTTGGCACAAGCGTCACGGCCCGTGTACTGGCAGCCTTCGAAGAGGGGACGGTCGAGGTCGGCATCGTTCCACCAGAGGCAGAAAGGCGTGACGTAGGTGCCGGGCACCTGCCCGTTGGCCCGGGTGTGGGCACAGAGCTCACGCTTCTGCCGGGCGTTGAGGTTGTCCCAGGCATCGATACTGAGGACTTGCGTCCCGTCGGTCGAACAATAGCCGGAAGGACGAAGCGTGGTGGCCATGAAGTCGCTGACATCGAGGTCGGTCTGGAAGCTGTTCTTCTCGGCAAGCACGCCCCAGCTCTGCCAGCCGAAGGGCGCACCGTGCGGCCACTGCTTGCGACCAGGCTGTACGCTGTCGCAGGTGCGGGCGAACTGTTCCATGGCATCGCGCCAGTCGGTGCGTGCCGTGATGAGGAAGCGTGCGCTGCTGACCTGCTTGCCGACGAGACTGCCGTGTGGCAGGACGTCGTGGGTCTCGGGAGTGGAAATGCCGGAGAAGGCGGCGAGACGGCCGTGGTCGAGGTCGACGGCACTCTTCCAATGGTCGTGGTCGATGGAGCCTATGGCGAGCCCCCCGCGTGTAGCCGGACTGAAGAGGGCCGCCACCTCGTAGCTGGTGGCTACGGTGTCGAGTGGCAGGAGGTGATAGCGCACGAAGCTGTCGTTGTCATAGGGCACCTTGAGGAAGCGGACGGCGGCATCGCGCACGTGCGTTCCTTTATTATTTGTGCTCGTGCCCTGCTCTCGGATGGGAGACAGGTAGTTGCTCTCCACAGTACTGCCATCGGCCATGGACAGGGAAAGTTGTGTGACGACGGCGTCGACGAAGATGCTGACGAAGAGGGTCATCTGCCTGCTGCCGTCGGTGAAGGTATAGCTGTGGATGTTCCCTCGCCCGAAGGATGGATGCTCCACGCCCATCGACCGCTTCACGACCTTGGGCAGGTCGGCAGCCGTGATGACCTCCGCGCCGAAGCGGGCTTCGGGCACAAAATCAGAGAGCAGCGGCTGATGGCCCTTCAGAATGGTGAAGGCGTGTGCACGCTTGTCGAAGCGGACGGAGTAAGCGTCCGACTTCGCCGCAGCTGCCAGTGCGCTGCCGAGGAAGATGAGGAAAGCAAAGATTCTGGTTTTCATAAGCCTGTCTATTCTGCCACCAGCTCGACGACGCGGCTGTTGAGCTGGTTGCCCGTGAAGAGGTCGAGGCCGATGGTCATCAGATAGTCGCCGCTGTAGGTGCGGTCGCAGACCCACGTGTCCTGCCCGGGCATGAGGTTGATTTCCTGGATGCGATAGCGTCGCTCGGGGTCGAGGCCGCGCAGGATGACGTTGTGACGCAGCTCGCCATAGCGCGGATGGACATCGAACGTGAACAGTACGGCGTGGCTCTGGTCGGTAGTGGCATAGAGTGTGGCAGCATGCTGGCCCTCGTAGGGCGAGACGAGGCGGAAGAGGTCGCCCTCCATGATGACAGGCTTCAGGCGGTTGTAGTTCTTCACGGCTTGCTGCGCGTACTGGATGTCCTGCTCGCTCATGTCGGCGAGCTTGATGTCGAAGCCCAGCTTGCCCATTGAAGCGACGTCGGTGCTGAATTTGACGCTGGCGCGGCTGTTCCACGTCGTGACGTGTGCGCAGACGGCCTTGGAGGGATAGAAGAAGCTGTAGCCAAACTGGATGAAGAGGCGCTCGATGGGGTCGGTGTTGTCCGATGCCCAGAACTCGGTGAAGTACTCCAGTCCCTTGTAGTCGATTCGTCCGCTGCCGCCTGAACACATCATCATGGGCAGGCGCGGGTACTTCTGCTTGATGCGCTCCAGAACGCTGTACAGGCCGCGGACGTAGTCGACATAAAGGTGCGACTGTTTGCCCTTCAGGTAGGGCGAATAGGGATTCATGATGGGTGCGTTGCAGTCCCATTTGAAGAAAGCTATCTCGGGGTACTTGGTCATCAGACCGTCCACGATACTGAAGACGAAGTCCTGCACCTGTGGGTTGGTGAGGTCGAGGGCGAGCTGATTGCGGAAGAGAGCCGGTTCGCGTCCAGGCGTCTGCAGCACCCATTCGGGGTGACGCTCGTAGAGCTCGCTCTTGGGGTTGACCATCTCGGGCTCAATCCAGATGCCGAAGCGGATGCCTTTCTCGCGGGCAGCATCGCAGAGACGTCCGACGCCGTTGGGCAGCTTCGTGCGCGTCTCGTCCCAGTCGCCCAGACCGGCATTGTCCGCGCTGCGCGGGTATTTGTTGGCGAACCAGCCATCGTCGAGCAGGAACATATCCACCCCGAGGCGCACGGCATCGTCCATGAGGGTCACCAGCCGTTGCTCGTTGAAGTCGAAATAGGTGGCCTCCCAGTTGTTAAGCAGCGTCATGCGTTCGGCCGTGCCGTCCTTGAGCTGGTGGTGGCGTGCCCAGCTGTGCAGGTTGTGCGACGCCTGCTGGAGTCCGCTCTGGCTGAGGGTGAAGTAGAAGTCGGCTGTACGGAATGTCTCGTTGGGTGCGAGCGTGCGCTCGGAGTAGTCGGAATTGATGCCGGAGAGGATGCGCAGGCCTCCTTGCTCGTCCACCTCGAAGACGAAGCGGAAATTGCCAGTCCAGCCGAGTTGGCCGAGGAGCACCTCGCCCGTGGTCTCCGTGGCGGGCTTATCCAGCGAGACGATGAACTGCGGCGAGGCGTACATGTCGGCGCGCGTGCCGAGGTTGCTGTCCATGGTCTTCTTGCCGAAGGCGAGGGGCGTGGTGGTCATCTTAGCTTCGTCGGCCCAGTTGCCGTTGAACTGAGTGAGGTAGTAGGCCGCACGGTCGAAGTGGAGCACAGAGGAGGCAAACTTCTTCAGTTGCACAGGCTTCTTCTGACGGTTCACGATCTCGGTGTAGACCTTGATGACATCCTCGGCCGAGTATGCCACATAATGCAGACGCACGGTCGTGGGCTCCTTGTCGTCCTCGAGGGTGACGACAGTCTCCTGCACCCCCTGACCCAGCTGGTGGGTCGAGTGGCCGGTGTGGCGCAGACGCGTGGAGGGATTGCCGTCGGCATGCGTGATGTCGAGGGCAGGCTCGAAGTAGACGTCGGCCGTACGTGTGAGGTAGGCCTCGCGGCCATCCTCCAGCCAGCCGAGGTCGCTCTCGTGGCGCAGGCGCTTGCCGAAATAGGATTGTGTGACGCGGCCGTCATCCTTAACCTTCAGGATGAGGTCGAGGCTGCGGGTCTGCACGCGGATGAGGTCATCGGCCACGGCAGAGGCGGGGATTATGGTTGCTGCACAGCAGCACAACCAAAAGAAGAGCTTTCTGATTTTCATATTGGAAAAGTATTATATCTCATGAAAGGAATGATCTCTTTTATTTGAAGTCGGGCCAATCGTCGGTGCGGAAGGGACCTACGGGAAGACCATTGGTGCTTTGGAGATTACATTCGGGGTTATCAGCCCAAGCGTAGCGGACGGCTACGGGAAGGGGTACATCGGGCGACGCCACTACGACGCGCTGCATGAACCCCTGCCCCTCCGTGTGAGCTTTGGCGACGTGCCAGCGATGATCTGGACCTGCGATGCTGAAGCCCTTGATGTCAGCATTCTCGGCCAGCATCTCGCCGCCTTGAGTGGGACGGAACGTGAGGATGCACTTGCCCTCGCTGATGCGCATGCCGAAGCACTCCGGCGCGGCACAGGCTTCATCTCGTCCATAGGTGCGATTCAGTGCCAACAGCGCCAAGCGATGCCCCACCTCCTGCTTGTTCTTTGGATGAATATCATTGGCCTCGCCAATGTCGATGTTCACAGCCATGCCCACTCCGTCCAGTTGCAGCGCCTTGCGTTGAGCCTCGCGGATGGCAGCCCATTCCGACTGCGGCTGCAAGTCGTGGCGTTGCAAGTAGTTGGCTATCTGTACGAAATAGAAGGGTAGTGCCTTCGTGTCCTGTTGCTGGAAGAAGCGGCGACGGTCGTTCTGCGATGGGGCAGGCTTCGGGAAGGCGGCCACGTCGGCATTGCGATTGAAGCGCGCTTGCCAGTCGTGGATCAGTGTCTGGAAGAGGCTCTCGTACTGAACGGCTCGTCCTACGTTTGCACAGCCCTGATACCAGAGGAAGCCGCGAACAGGCATGTTCAGGAAGGGAGAGACCATGGCATTGAAGAGGTTCGAGGGATACCACGAATCATCGGGTGCCTTAGGCGCGGGCCCTACCTGGCTGCCATCCAAGCCAATGGCAAAGCGCCATTCTCCAGCCAGTGGCAAGGTAGTCAGTCCTTGACTGAGGCTCATGTCCTCGTCGGTGCCGCGGAAGCCGCCCTCGCCACCCGTGTCGAGCACGCGCACGGTGATGACGTTGCAACCGCCTTTGACCAATCTTCCCGGCACGGTGTAGGTGCGCGGGGTCGTCCAGCCGGCACCCTGAGCTATCTTCTCACCATTGAAATAAGTGATATCCTCGTCGTCTATCTGTCCGAGTTTCAGCGTCAAGTCTTTTCCAGCCAGTTTGGCAGGAACCTCCACGCTCTTACGGAACCAGACTACTCCGTCGAAGCCTGGCAGTACGGACGTCTCCCATTCGCCCGGCAGGTTGATGGTCTTCCACTGGCCATCGCTCGTGTCGACAGCTGTCCAACGCGGACTGTTGATGTCTCCGTCAGTAAGTCCCTGGTCGGCTGCAAAGAACTGACGGTTCCAAGCTTCGCGCTCCGTCTCGTAGAGCACATTGATCTTCGCGTCGTCAAAGCCGGTTTCTTCAATACGTGCCAGCTGCTGCTCGAAGCCATTTACGTGCTTCAACGCTTCATGGCTGACCCACGTCTCGGCAGGCGTGCCGCCCCAACTGCTATTGACCACGCCCACGGCAACGCCCAATCGCTGCGACACTTCGCGGGCAAAGAAATAGGCAGCAGCGGAGAATTCCTCGACCATCTGGGGCGAACAGACCGCCCACCCTCGAGTGTGGCCCAGCGGCACACGAGTCTGTGGCTGATGGGCTACCGTATGCTCTACTTGGAACAGACGCACCAGCGGGTGGTTGGCAGCTGCCACTTCCTGTTCGAAGTCCTTCACCTGTCCCCACCCTTTCACGGGCATTTCCATGTTCGACTGACCGCTGCAGAACCAGACTTCTCCCGCCATGACGTTCTCCAGCACGGTCTTACGACCGTCATCAAACGTCAGCGTGTAGGGCCCTCCGGCTTTGGGAACAGAGAGGTCGAAGTTGAAAACACCTGTCTGCTTGTCGGCCTGCGCCTTGCGGGTCTGGCCGTCCCATGAAGCGGTGATTTTCACGGTAGCCCCTTTCTTGGCCGTGGCCGAGAGGTGGACAGAGGTCTGCTGCTGCAGCACCATGTTGTTGGTCATCCAACCCGGCAGGCGCACCTCGGCGCCAGCTGAGGCGGCAAAGCTCAATGCTAAAAGGAAAATTGCTTTTTTCATATCATCATACGATTTATCATTTAGGAGAGGCCCCCCTTCAGCCCCCGAGGGGGCTACGGAACCCTTGTCCTCTGCTAACAAAGGTATAGAAGCCCTCTCGGGGGCCGTAGGGGGGCCACCTCTCTCCCCTCCCTGACGGGTAGCGAAGGGAATAATGGGTTGACTGAATGTCAAGCCATCCTGAGCGACCGAAGCAGAACTCCTCTGCTGAGGACGGGTAAGGTCGGGGTTGGGTCTTATCATACTTTTTAAAGTGGACTCAGTCCATTGAATAACAAAAAACAGGATTCACGCTACAAAAGTAGGCAAACCCTGTTGAATGCGAAAGCATCTATGCACCATTTTCTGCAACAAATGATGCAGAAGCGATGAAACGGGCTATTTTTGACGCAGATCCTTCGTTTTGGCTCGCTGCTCTTGTATCTGTTTCTCGAAGTCTTTGGGCGTCATGCCGAACTGTCGGCAAAAGAGTTTGGAGAAATAACTATGGTTGCTGAAGCCTACTTTGAGGCTAATCTCGCCCATTCGGTAGCGCCCATCCTGGATGAGGTCGGCAGCTTTCTTCAGGCGGATGAGGCGTATGAAGTCGAGGGGCGGCATATCGAAGAGCGTCTTGATCTTGCGCAGGAGACTGCTGCGGCTCATGAACAAGGCCGAAGCCATCGCCTCGACGTTGAAGCTCTCGTCGGAGAGATGCTGGTTGATGACCGCGAGAGCACGTTCCATGAACTCCTCGTCCTCGCGGCTCATCTGCATTCCATTCATGGGGAAGAACGGGCGTTTGGCGAAGGCCTCGCGTTCCTTCTGGCGGTTGGAGAGCAGCGAGACGATTTGCATGCGCAGGAAGTCCCAGGCGAAAGGCTTCTCGATATAGGCCTCAGCCCCCACCTGCAGACCAGCTATCTTGCTGTCGGTGTCGTTCTTGGCGGTGAGGAAGATGACGGGAATATGACTGAGCTCTATGTCTTGCTTGATGGTGCGGCAGAGCTCTATACCATCCATGACGGGCATCATGATGTCGGCCACGACGAGGTCGATGTGTGTAGCGCGAATCCTCTCGAGCGCCTCCTGCCCGTTGGCAGCTGTCTCGACAATGAAATCCTCACGTAGACGCTCGCTGACGAACTCGCGGAGGCCGTCCTCGTCTTCGACGAGCAGGATGTTGGCACCGCGCACGTCGCTCTGAGTGAGCAGACGCTCCTCGGGAAGGGTGGCCGCATCGGGCAGCGTCTGCCGGGCAGGCGCATCGGGGGCATCATCGGTGATGGCAGCCTCGCCAAGGGGTATTGTCAGGACGAAGCGGTTGCCTTCGGGGTGGTCAGCGCCCTTCGATTGGCTCAGGGCAGGACCATCGGCAGCAATGGTCTCCAATACCAGAGTTCCATTATGCATCCTGGCCAGAGAGCGGCACAGCGCCAAACCGATGCCTACGCCGCCGGTGGGCTCGTCGGTGTCGGGCTTGCGTTTGCGCAACTGTACAAAAGGGTCGAAGATAGCCTCGCGACGCTCCATGGGAATGACGGGGCCGTCGGAGAAGACGGCGAGACGCAGATTGGAACGGTCGGAGGTCAATTCCACCTCGCAGCGTGACTCTCCATATTTCAGCGCGTTGTTAAGCAGGTTGCTCAGGATCTTCGTCACGGCCTCGCGGTCAATCTGTGCCAGCACGGCAGGCTCGATGTGCAGCTGTAGGAGCCGTTTGCCGCGCAGGGCGTAGGTAGGTTCGAAGCGCTCCATCGTGTCGCGCAGCAATTCGCTGACGTTGACCGTCTCCAGTTGCGGGTGCAACTCTCCCGAATCGACCTTCTGAAAGTCCAGGAGCTGCGAGGCAAGGTTCAGCAGTCGGTTGGTGTTCTGATGGATGACGCTCAGGTTGTGGGCCACGCGCTGGTTGTCGATGCCCGCCCGCTCGATGACCTCGAGTGGTCCGCTGATGAGGGTGAGCGGCGTACGTATCTCGTGCGCAATCTCGGTGAAGTACTGTATGCGTTTCTCGCTCAGTTCCTTTTCCTTCTCGATGGCGAAGACGTGCTGCCGCTCCTGAAACTGCCGCTCCTTGCGGCGCCGATACCAGATGGCCCAGAGGCTGACGAGGGCGGCAGCGGCGATGAAGTAGAGCACGATGGCCCACCACTGTCGCCACAGCGGCTGTCGCACGACGATGATGAGCGTGCGTTCGCGCTGGCTCGCATTGTCGCCCGTGAGTCCCGAGGATCGCAGGCGTAGCGTATAGGTGCCCGAACCTACGTTAGCCAATGTCAGGCCGCCGTCAGGCACTGGATGCCACTCTTCGTCGAGCGGCTCGAGGCGGTACTCGTAGGCCGTCTCCAGGCGGTCGCCGTAGGAGAGCAGTGCTATGTCGAGGCTGATGTTGGAATGCCTGAAGGGCAACGTGATGCGGTCGGTCTCCATGATGCTGTGCTTCAGAGGCGAGTGCGGAGACTGCGGCGTCACCTCCTGTCCGTCGATGCTGAGGCGCGTGATGAGCAGGTCGGCGGCTGAGGCAGTCCGCCCTCCCTCACCGTCAGAGGCCAACAAGTCGGGGTGACAACGCACGAGGCCGTTGATGGTACCGAAGAAGAACGTGTTACCGTTCAATGCCAACGCTGCCTTGTAGTTGAACTGGTTGCTGGGCAGGCCCTGCGCAGTGGTGAACAGGCGTATGCGCCCCGTGGCGGGATCCAGTTGCACCAGCCCTCGGTTGGTGCCGAACCAGAGGCGTTGGTGGCTGTCCTCAAGGATGTTGTAGGCCACGTTGTCGGGCAGACCCTGCTCCGTGTTGAAGCGCTCGAAGTCGTCGCTCTCGGGGCGGTAGCGGCAGATGCCACCCCGGTCAGTGCTGAGCCAAATACGCCCCCGGCTGTCCTCGAATACGGCACTGACGCTGGCCGACGAGAGGCTGTGTGGGTTGTCGGCCTCGGGCAGGTAGCGCCTCACGCGCCCGTTCCTTATATCTAAATGCGCCAAACCGCCACCCATGAGCGCCGCCCAGACGTCGCCTCGCCTGTCATGAAGCAATTGGTAGGCCCACAGGTCCTCTAAGCCCTCGACGGACGTGAGCGCGCTTCCTGTGTCGAGGCGGCCGCGCCACACGCCCTTGTCCGTGGCCAGCCAGAAGAGGCCCTGACGGTCGACGCTGATGTCGTACGTACTCGCGCCCTCGGGCATTCCCAACAGGCTGTTTGAGAGCAAGAGTGTCTGGCCCGTGCGCGTGTCGACCACCTTGACGCCCACCTTGTTGATGCCGGCGTAGAGCCGCCCCTGGAAGTAGGTGAGGCAGACGGTGTAGTTGTCGTCCTTGCTGTCCGTATGACCTACGTCAGGCGTTATACGCCCTGTGGCGAGGTTGATGTGATTGATGCCCCTGTCCTCGGTGCAGAGCCACAGGCTGGTGCCGCCGTCGGTGGTCAGCTGGCGAATGCGGTCGCTCGAGAGCGTGCGGCCCACATCGTCGCACTGGATGACCGTGAACATCTGCTCGCGCGCAGGCAGGTAGGCCGCGCCGCCGAACATGGTGCCGAGCCAGTAGCCACCCTCGCGGTCGCGGAAGATGGAGTAGATGATATCGTCGGAGAGGCTGAGACGGTTGTTGCGGTCGTGGCTGTAGTGGGCCGCCTCGCCCGTCCGCGTGTTGATGAGGTAGAGCCCGTCGTAGGTGCCCACGAGCAGCGTCTCACCGTAGGCCCTGGCGCCGCGCACGATGGTCGCACTGAAATCCTGCCACGGGTTCTCCGTCAGCTCGCCCCTGATGGGGGAGTAGAGCAACAGGTGCCCGTCCTGCACCGCCATCGCCAGCGAGCCGTCGGCCAGCGACGTCAGCGTGTTCGTCTGGATGCCCACCAGCGGGCGCCCCGTGGCATCCTCGCGCAGCTGCTCGAAGCCGTCGGTCTGCGGCACGTAGCGCCACAGCCCAATGTTCCATCCGCTGGCCCACACCTCGCCGCCGGGTCCCACGCTGAGGCAGCTGAAGTGGTTCGAACTCGTCTGCCCCGGATTGGCATAATGGTGCAGCGGAGCCGTGGCCATCGCCTCGGCGCCGCCACCCCCTGCACAGGCAATTCTGAAAATGCCCTCGTCGGGCACCACCACCCAGACATTGCCCTCGCCGTCGTGCCAGATCTCGGACACCCAGTTCGTCATCCGCTGCCCGTCGGCAGCAGCCGTCTCCACATGGAGGAAGCGGTCCGCGCTCAGGTCGTAGAGGAACAGCCCCTGGTCGGTGCCCACCCACAGCAGGTGGCCCGCCTCCCGCTCCAGCGCCGAGATGTTCTGGTTGGCAGCCCCCGTATCGCCATCCGCCACACGCACTGTGCGCAGCGAGCGGCCGTCGTAGCGGCACAGCCCGTTCTTGGTGCCCAGCCATACGAAGCCGAAGTCATCCTGAGCGATGCTCTTCACGTTGTTCTGCGCCAGCCCCGAACGGCTGTCCACGGTCAGGAAGCCGGACTCTCCCCCAGCCCTCCCTGTTAGGGAGGGAGCGGTCACCTTTGAGGGCAGATATCTTTCATCCAGTCTGATGGTATCTGCTCCCTCCCTAACAGGGAGGGCGGGGGGAGAGTCTGGGGGTGGGTCTTTGCGGGGAACCGCCGCTGCCGTCATCGTCAGACAGCTCAGCAGCAATAAAAGGATAGGTCTTATGTGCATAGTGAATCGGGTTTTTCGATGCAAAGGTACAAAAAAAGGGGGAACAAATGCTTATTTGATGCAAATAAATGCATCGCAAATGGACTATTGACGCATCTGGCGTAAAAAGGGACGCAAGGTTTCACGGCAGACAACGAGACGACAAACTATCTTTGCAACGGAAAACAAGAAGTTCCATCTATATGAGAACACCTTCAATCGCGAAAACATTCATCCTCTTTCTCGCCATGACAGCCGTGGCAGGCAGTCTGAAGTGTGAGAACGCCAGTGCGCAGCCCGCTCTCGGGGCAGCCAGGCTGACCGACTACGTCAATCCGTTCATCGGCACAGGCCGTATCGAAGGGGCCTTGCGAGGTAATAACTACCCTGGAGCTACTGTTCCTTTCGGGTTGGTGCAGCTGTCGCCCGACACGCGCGAAGCCCCCGACTGGGACTGTCCTGCAGGCTATGCCTACGAGGAAACAGTCATCTACGGTTTCTCGCACACCCACCTCTCGGGCACAGGAGCCGCCGACCTCATAGACATCCTCATGCTTCCTACCAGCTCCGAAAGCCGTCACGTCACCATTGATCATGCAAGCGAGCAGGCGCACCCAGGCTACTATGCCGTCCGCCTCACCGATGACGATATCCTTGCCGAGTTGACGGCCGCTACCCATACGGGCGTTCATCGCTACACCTACGCCGTGGGTGCAAGTCAGCAAGTCTATCTCGACCTCGACCACTCTGCCGCCAAAGGGTCGTGGGGCCGCCGCATAGAGAAAGCCCAACTGCGCATCGTCGATGCCCACACCGTTGAGGGCTATCGCCTCATCACCGGCTGGGCTCCCTTGCGCAAGGTGTGCTTCAGCATCCGTTTCTCCAAGCCCATCGTCGCCGTCCATGGCTGGAACGACGGGCGCGAACTGGGAGTCGGCGGCGCGCCATCCTTCTTCGTCAACGGCACCGACCTCAAGGCCACCTTCACCTTCGCCAGCGAAGGTCGCGAGTTGGAAGCCCAAGTAGGCATCTCAGCCGTCAGCATGGAGAATGCCCGCCTCAACCGTGAACAAGAGACCTCAGGCCGAAGCTTCGACGCGCTCTGCGCCAGTGCCCGCCAGCAGTGGGAGGCTGTGCTCGGCGGCATCAACGCCCGCTTCAGTGGGAGTGCCGCCACCACCATCTTCTACACGGCTCTCTACCACGCCATGCAGCAGCCATCAGCGTTCAGCGACGTGAATGGCGACTACGTGCGCGCCGATTATGCTATAGGACACGCGCGTGAGGGACACGCCTTCTACACGATGTTCAGCATCTGGGACACCTATCGTGCAGCCCATGCCCTCTACGACCTGCTGCAACCCGCCCGGGCTGCCGATATGGTCATGTCCATGATCGACCACGCTGGACACTACGGCTATCTGCCTATCTGGGAACTGTGGGGGCAGGATAATTATTGTATGATTGGCAACCACGCCGTCAGCATCATCGTCGAAGCCATACGCAAGGAAGTGCCGGGCATTGACGAGCACGCCGCCTGGCGCGCCATCCAGCGGACACTCACCACGCCCCATCGCGACTCGCCATGGCCGTTGTGGGAGCGTCTGGGCTATATGCCCGAAAACCAGCAGACGCAAAGCGTAAGCATCACCCTCGAAGACGCTTACGACGATTGGTGCGCCGCTCGTCTGGCCGAACGTCTCGGCCTGACCGATGAAATGGAACATTTTGACACCCTCGCCCGCAACTATCGCAACCTCTACAACACCGAGTCGGACCTGTTCCAACCCAAAGACGACAAAGGCTACTGGATCGAAGGCTTCGACCCGCTGCGCTACGGAGCCAACGGCGGCAGCGCCTACACCGAAGGCAACGCCTGGCAATGGCGTTGGTCGGTGCAACATGACATCGACGGCCTCATCAGCCTCAGTGGCGGGCAGAAGCACTTCCTGAACCAGCTGGACTATTTCTTCACTTGCAAGGACACCAGCGGCGACAGAAACGACAATGCCAGCGGTTTCATCGGGCTGTATGCCCACGGCAACGAGCCCAGCCACCACGTAGCCTTCCTCTATACCCTCGCCGGTCAGCCTCAGAAGACTGACCAACTCGTGGACTATATCCGTCGGACGATGTACAATGACGAGGTCAGCGGTTACATCGGCAATGACGATTGTGGCGAGATGTCAGCCTGGTATGTCTTCGCAGCCTTAGGCCTCTACCCCCTCAATCCGGCCTCGGCCGAGTATGTCCTTTTCGCACCCTCGGTCGAGGAAGCAACAATTAACCTGTCCGATGGAAAGGTCTTCCGCATCGAGACATCTCGCCAAGGAAAGGATGCCATTTATCTTAAGGAAATTCGATGGAATGGGCAGAAATTGAAACGCCCGATCCTCTCGCATCACGATTTGCTGCAAGGCGGGACGCTCCGCTTCCTGCTCACCTCCAAGCACCGTGGCACCCTGCTCGAACTCTGAAAGAACAGCTTGGAGAGGCTTTTTGGAGCATTTGTGTTAAAAAATAACTCAACGTTACGTTTGTGCAAGCATATTTAAGCCGTACCTTTGCCAGCACGATAAACTACAAGCAAAATGATCACACTCATCCAACAACTTCACCTTAGCCGTCTTGGCGCGAGCTTGTCGAAGCGTCCTGACGTGAGCTTGTCGAGCCGTCCCCGCCGCTGGCGCCGCCAATGCCTCGGAAGCATTCTGCTGCTGGCGCTGACGATGCTGGGCTTCTCGTCGTGCCGCGATGACTACGCCTACGACAACGAGGAACCTACATGGTTAGGGAGCAGCGTCTATGACTGGCTGCGAGCCGACGGGCACTATGCCACCTACCTGACGCTCATCGACCGCCTCGGCCTCGACGGCACCCTTGCCCGGACGGGCAGCAAGACGCTCTTCCCTGCTACCGACGACGCTTATGCCCGCTATTTCAGCGCTCATGGCCTTAATGGCTCTTCGCCTACCGACATAGCCGTCGGCCTCACGCGTGCCGATGCCAACTACCTTTTCAATGCCTCGATGCTCAATATGGCCTATCTGGACAAGATGTTGGCCAACGTGCCCAACGCCAACAGCGACGATGACGGCGAGGGAATGGCCGTGCTGCGCGACGCCTCGTCTACCATCTACGACCGCATCCGGCACTTCGATGCTGACCGTCTGCCAGCCACCAAGTGGTGGGCACGCTTCGCCCAACGCGGTGGTGCATGGATTGTGGACAACGAGGCCCGCCCCGATGTCATCTTCACGCCTGCCTTCATGCAGAAACGCGGCATCACGGAGGCCGACTGGGAACTCATTGGCGGTGGGGCGCCCTACGAGGAAAAAGGTTTCTACGTAAATGGAGCGCGCGTACGCGAGGAGGCGAAGAACACGACCTGCAAGAACGGCTACCTCCACCCTGCCGACGAGGTGGTGACAGCGTTGCCCAATATGGCCGAGCTCATCGAAGACAATGCCGCTACCAGCCTGTTCGCCCTGCTGATGAACAAGTTCTCGGCACCCTACTACGATGCCGACATAGATGTCACCGTCCGTGCCGACGAGATGAACGACTATGTGACCGACACGGTCTACGTCCGCCGCTATTTCAACGACAATGCCGCAGGAGCCTGCACGCAGACGCCGCAGCAGCCCGGACGCGAAGCCGAGACGCTCACCGACGACAGGTTGCTCTATTTCGACCCCGCCTACAACCATCTGGGTGCGCCCACCGATATGGGCGTCATGCTCGTGCCTACCGACGAGGCTATGCGTGCCTACTGGAACGGCAACGACGGAGCATTCCTTCGCAAGGTCTATGGCACGTGGGACAACGTACCCATCGATGTCCTCTGTAAGTTCATCAAGAACCATCAACTGAAATCGTTCGTCGGTTCGCTGCCCAATGACTGGGACAACCTGGCCGACCAGAAAGGCAACCTGATGAACGTGCGGCGCGACTGCATCGTCGGCACGGCGCAGGGTTGCAACGGTCTCGTCTACTTCACCAACACCTGCTTCCCGCCCATCGACTACAAATGCGCCTACGCCCCCACGCTGACCTCTCCCGTCACGCGCGTCATGAAGGCAGCCATCGACGAGAACGACGAGCTGAAATTCCACCTCTACCTGCGCTCCCTGGAGAACCAGTACAACCTGCTCGTACCCACCGACTCGGCTGTGCGCTACTATGCCGAGCCCATCTCCTGGAGCATCTGCGCCAACACGGGCGTGGACAACCGCGAGATATGGGGCTTCCGCATGGGCGGCGACCGCATCCTGGCCGACGTTTATGCCGTCAACCCCGACGGTAGCCGCGGCGCGCTGCAGCGCACCATCGGCACGTCGTCGGCCGACCAGAGCCGCATCCAGAACCGCCTGCGCGACATCATCGACGCGCACATCGTCGTAGCCGACACCGAGGACGAACCCATGTCAGGCTTCATGGACGCTGGCGACAAGACCTTCTACCTCACCAAGGGCGGCACCGTCATCCGTCGTGCCGGCGGCCGCGGCCTCGCCACCCAGTTCGCTGGTGTCGGCGATGCCGAGCTCGGGCTGCCCGCCGCCCGACTTGCCGACAGCATCTACGTCACCACGAACAGCCACACCTTCTTCATCGACCGCATCCTGCAAGACCCGGCGCGCTCTGTCTACACGACTCTGCGCGACAACGCAGCCTACAGCCGCTTCTTCCAGCTCCTGCTGGGCGACCCCGCCGTCTACGCCTACTTCAAGGACGACAAGGATGTCCAGGCCATCTTTGATCAGCAGACCACCGAGCAGTCCAGCGGCGTAGGACAGACCGTGACCTCCTTCAACAACTACCGCTACACCGTTCTCGTGCCTACCAACGAGGCCATCGAGGCGGCCTTCCGCGCCGATGCCGACCTGTGGACATGGGAACAGATCACGATGGAGGACGACCCCGCAGTGAAGAAAGCCCGCTGCCTCTATCTGCTCAACTTCCTGCGTTTCCATTTCATCGACGGCGCCGTGCCCGTAGGCACTGGCTCGTGGACGCGCACCTACTACACCGCCGCCCGTAGGGCGGGTGGTCAGTTCATCCCCGTCACGATCACTTCGGCTGGCGACGGCCTCACCTTTGGCACCGACGATGCTGCGCACGTAGTGACCTCTGATCCCGCTTTGTATAACGTCTGGGCTCGCGACCTCATCGTAGACAATAAGGACCCGCAACGTGCAAACAATATACTTGCCTCCAGCCGCGCCGTCATCCACGTCGTCGACCGCGTAGCACCCTATAATAAATAAGTTGACTCTCCCCCCGCCCTCCAAGACTCTCCCCCCGCCCTCCCTGTTAGGGAGGGAGCGATCACCTTTGAGGGCAGATATCTTTCATTCAGTCTAATACATTCCGCTCCCTCCCTAACAGGGAGGGCGGGGGGAGAGTCTTGGAGGGCGGGGGGAGAGTCTACTAGTCAACTTGTCAACTTGTTAACTTGTCAACTAAATTGTAAATCGTAAATGGTAAATCATAAATGGTTTCTTATCATGCTGCTGCTTGCCGCATTCTCGCTTCGCCTGAGCGCTCAGACCATCATCACGGGCCGCGTCATCGGTGATGATGAGCCTGACGGTCTCATTGCCGCCTCAGTGGCCGAACAGGACAAGAACGGGCGCATCCTTACGGCTGTTCAGACCGACTTCGACGGCAACTTCTCCATCGCGGTGAAGTCCACCGACAACGACCTCATGTTCAGCTACGTGGGCTATACGAAACAGGTGGTACCGATTCGCGGGCAGCGCAAGGTCAACGTGATGCTGAAGGCCAAGAACGTGCTCACGGAGGTCGTCGTGAAAGCCACACGCACCGTCTCGTCGGGCGGCATGTCGATCCCTGAGCGCGAGTACACGGGCGCCATGCAACGTTTCTCGACCGAGCGGCTTGAAGGTATGTCGGTCACCAGCATTGACGATGCGCTGCAAGGACGCATAGCGGGTCTCGACATCGTGGCCAACTCGGGCGACCTCGGCAGCGGCACGACGATGCGCATCCGCGGCATCACCAGTATCAACAGCAACAACGAGCCGCTCATCCTGGTCAACAACATCCCCTTCGAGAGCAACACCGAGGGCTTCGACTTCGCCAATGCCGACAACGAACAGTTTGCCAACCTCCTGTGCATCAGTCCCGACGACATCGCGGAGGTGACGGTGCTGAAGGACGGCGCGGCCTGCGCCATCTGGGGCGCCCGTGGCGCCAACGGCGTCATCAACATCACGACAAAGAAGGGTGTGACAGGTCCCACCCGCGTCACCTACAGCTATCGTCTCTCGGGCAACTGGCAGCCCAAGGGAGCTCCGCTGCTCGATGGCGACGAGTACACGATGCTGATGAAACAGGCTTACTTCAACGCCTATCGCGAGGATGTCCGTATCCCCGAGTACAGCTACGACCGCCAGCAGTTCCTCACTGCCTATGGCACGGCTGCCGACTTCAACAATTTCACGCAGAACACCGACTGGGTGGATGCCGTCCGCCAGACGGGCTGGACGCACGACCACCTCATCTCCCTGCAGGGCGGCGGCGAGCGTGCACGCTTCCGCACCTCGCTCGGCTACTACCGCCAGACGGGAACGGTCATCGGGCAGGGCCTGAGCCGCTTCACGGGCAACATGAACTTGGAGTACAACGTCTCGCGCCGACTGATGTTCGCCTCGGAGTTCGGCCTCACCTATACCGACAACGACAGGAACTACAACGACGGCTCGGTCGACGGCCTGCTGAGCATCGCCTACAAGAAGATGCCCAATGCTGCCATCTACCGCCGCGATACCGACGGAGCTGCTACGGGCGAGTTCTTCAACATCGCTCAGAGTTCGGTGCTCAATGCCGACCAGAAGGACTTGGCCAACCCTGTGGCCATCGCCAAGCTGGCCTCGTATCAGCAGACTAATATGCGCATCATGCCGACGCTGCGCCTGCGCTACGACTTTCTTGACCCCGACGACGACGGGCGCCTGCGCTACCAAGGCTATGTCAAGTTCGACAGCGAGAACGTCAAGGATGCCAAGTTCCGCCCTCGCGAGACGTCTACGCGGCCTTGGACTGACGGCGCCGTGGGTCGCAGCTACCAGCGCGAGAGCGAGGCCATGACCATCTACACCGACCACAACCTGACCTACGTGCCCCGCCTGGGCGACGACCACAGCCTCATGCTCTACGCCTCATGGCAGATGGACGTCGGCCACGGCAAGATTCAGCAGTTCGAACGCTACGGTCTGCCCTCGGCCACAGCCATGGACGTCAGCACAGGCGGGCGCATGGTGCCCGAGTCGTTCTACAGTGCCAAGAACCAAGGTCGCAACATGGCCTGCCTCGTCAGCGGCCACTACAAGCTGCTGGACTGCTACGTCGTCGATGCGAGTGCGCGATGGGACGGCAGCAGCCGTTTCGGGCAGGACAACCGATGGGGCTTCTTCCCCTCCTTCGCGGCCAAATGGATCTTCACGAGCGAGCCCTGGATGCGGCGGGCTGCTGACAAGTGGTTCTCTGAGGGTAGCCTGCGACTGGGATGGGGCGTGACGGGCAACCGCCCCGACCGCGAATACCTCTGCTACAGCCGCTACGACAGCTACGGCTCCAACTATGTCGACCTGCCCACCATCAAGCCGGCCAGCCTGCAGCTGAGCAACCTGCGATGGGAACGCTCGTCGAGCCTCAACGCAGGCTTGGAGCTCAACTTCCTAGACTACCGCTACCGCCTGGTCCTGAACGCTTACCACCGCCGCACCTCCGACCTGCTCTTCGCCAATCAGACCATCCCCTCGAGCACCGGCTTCGGCAGCATCAGCTACATCAATGCGGGCACGATGGACAACAACGGATGGGAACTGGAGCTGTCCACCAACCGTATGCTCAGGCGGGGCGACTGGCAGCTGGACGTCAGCGTCAACCTCTCCAACTACCGCAACACGATCAAGGAGCTCGACCCCATGGTGCTCAGCAGCTATCAGGCTGAGTTCTCTCCCGCCAATGGCAGCTATCTGAACCGCATTCAGGTGGAGAACGCCTTCGGCAGCATCTACGGCTTTCGCTATCGCGGGGTCTACCAGTACGACAAGTACAGCGCCGTGGAGAACGCGGGTGTCTCGGGTCCCAATGCGCCCGTCGTGCGCGATGACCGCGGACAGCCGGTGCTCGACGGCAAGGGTGAGACCATCCCGATGTACTTCGACTACGGACGTACCAACTACCGCTTCCGTGGCGGCGATGCGGTCTACGAGGACGTCAACCACGACGGTACTATCGACGAGCTGGACATCGTCTATCTCGGCAACTCCAACCCCAAGCTGGACGGCGGCTTCGGCTTCACCATCCGCTGGCGACGACTGACCGTCAACACGTGGGCCAACTTCCGCCTGGGCTCAAAGGTCATCAACTATGGACGGATGTACAATGAGAACATGTACTCTACCAACAACCAGAGCATCGCCACCAACTGGCGCTGGCGCAAGGACGGCGACGTCACCGACATGCCGCGAGCCCTCTACCAGAGCGGCTACAACTGGCTCGCCAGCGACCGCTTCGTCGAGAGCGGCTCGTTCCTCCGCCTGAAGCAGGTGACCGTCAACTATAACTTCGACCCGAACCTGATCAAACGTGCAGGACTGAACAGCCTGATGCTGAGCCTCACGCTCAACAATATGCTCACCCTCACCAAATACACGGGCGCCGACCCCGAGATCTCGCCAAGTGGCAGCGACTTCGGCGTCGCTAAGGACAACAACCGAACGCCACGTGCCCGCTACTTCACGCTGGGCGTGACGGTAGGGTTCTAAAAGAGTGAAAAATGAACTTTTGGAGCAGCGAGAGCAATCAAGCTTGCTTGAATTGCCGAGTCGTGACAAAAGTCAACAAAGATAAAGAGTGAAAAGTGAAAAATGAAAATAAGAATGAAAGCAAAATATTTCATCACAGCCTTGGCTCTTGTAAGCATGACGACCTCTTGCGAGGACTGGTTCTCTACGCCTCCTGAGAGCGAGATGGTGCGCGACGATTTCTGGAAGAAGAAAAGCGACGTGGAAGGAGCCATCGGCGCCTGCTACCGCACGTTGGCCGACCAGGGCGTCATCAAGCGGCTGCTGGTGTGGGGCGAACTGCGCAGCGACAACGTCCTCGACGGCCGTAACCGCGAGGACAATGTCTACAAGATTCTCACGGCCAACATCACTCCCACCAACGAATATACGCGCTGGAACCTGTTCTATGCGTGCATCAACCAGTGCAACACGCTCATCGCCGAAGCCCCCGGGGTGCAGGACTCCGACCCCGACTACGCCTCCTCCGAGCTCAATGCCCATCTGGCCGAAGCCAAGGCCATCCGAGCCTTCTGCTACTTCACGCTGGTGCGGGCCTTCAAGGACGTGCCTTACGTCGTGGAGCCATATGTAGACGACAGCCGACCCTTCATGCTGCCGCAGACGTCGGGCGACGAGATCTTAGAGGCAGAGCTCGCCAACCTCAAGGGCATCGACACGCAGGCTCCGCAGCTCTGGACCGAGAACATCCCCTACACGCGCGGACGCATCACCCAGAAAGCGGTTTGGACGCTCGAGGCCGACATCGCCCTCTGGCTCGATCGCTACGACGACTGCATCGAGGCTTGCGACAAGGTGCTCTCCGCTACTGCCAATCCGCTGAGCCTCGAGCGCGCTTCAACCTATTTCCGCAACGTCTTCGTCGCTGGCAACTCCAGCGAGAGCATCTGGGAACTGCAACTCGACCAGAACAATGAGAACGCTGCCGTGCGCGATTTCTTCGGCGCCAACGGAACGGATGCCTGCCTCTCGAGTTACAACTTCTCGGGTGCAGGTGGCTCTGGCGACCTCTTCCTTGTGCATCGCGACCTGCGCCGCATGAATGCCTTCGTCAGTGCGGGTGCCTACTATGCCATAAAGAAATATACGGCCCTGCGCACCAACCTGACGAACGCCGATGGCCGCGAGGCCGACTTCCAATGGGGCGACACGCACTGCAACTGGATCCTCTATCGACTGCCAGATGTCTACCTGATGAAAGCCGAGGCACTGGCCGAGCTCGGAGGCAGCGACAACCTCCAGGAAGCAGTACGACTGTGCGGCATCACCTACGACCGCGCCAATCCCGACCTCGAGCCAGGCTCCCTCATGGCCAACACGGCGGGCCAAGAGGAGGTGCGCAACCTCGTTCTGGCCGAACGACAGCGCGAATTCCTCTTCGAGGGCAAACGCTACTTCGACCTCATGCGCCGTATGCGCCGCGACGGAACGCCCACGCAGGTGCTCGAGACTCATCTGCGCAAGCGGTACGAGGAGGTCGTCAGCATGTGGGCCGACGTCCGCCCGAAACTGAATGACGTCGATGCCATCTATATGCCCATCAACGATGATGAGCTCCGAGCCAATACGTTGCTGCGGCAGAATCGGTTCTACGAAACATCAACTGACATAACCAGGTGAAAACGATGAATATGACATTCCGCTTTTTCTGTCGCCATTCGGTGGCGACGCTAACCTCCCTCGCCATCCTTGCCTGCCTCGGCGCCTGCAACGGCGACGACATCCAGGACGAGGCGATGTACACCTTCACCGGTGAGACGGCGGCCAGCTTCTGCGAACACACGCCCGAGCTCAGCCGTTTCTACGAGATGCTGGTGGCTACCGGCGATGAGAGCCTGCTCGGCATCTACGGCCACTTCACCCTCTTCCCGCCCACCAATGCGGCTATCGACGAATGGCTGGGCGAGCGGGGACAGCGCTGGGAGGACTTGACTGAGGAGGACATGCAGAAAGTGGTCTACAGCAGCACCATCCGCAATAACAGCCAAGAGTTCCTGACGACGGACTTCGTGGGCAGCGCCACATCGCTGCTGAGCATGCAGGACCGCACTGTTCAGATCAGCTTCGTCACCAACGACGAGGGCCAGCGCGAGATTCTCGTCAACAGCCTGGCACGCATCATCAGCGCCGATAACGAAGTCCACAATGGTGTCGTTCACGTCGTGGACCACGTCATAGAGCCCTCCGAGGCGACCTTCCTCGAGCGACTGGCCGGGCAGCCGTCGCTCGGCATCTTCGCACGGGCGTTTGCGGCTTCGGGCTTCAACGAACGGATGTCCGACCTCTACGACCCCGCCTACACCGGGCCTGCCGGCTTCGACAGCGAAGACCCCTCTCAAGGCCACTATGAACATTGTAAGCTGGGGTGGACCGTTTTTGCCGAACCCGACGACGTACTGCGTCAGGCTGGTCTCACCATCGCGGGCTCCGACACGCTCTCGGCCGTGGAGCGCTTCGCCGAGCAGTGGTATGGCTCCGAAGCCCTCGGCCGCTACACAGACGAGCGTAACCCCCTGCACCGCTTCGTGGCCTACCACATCCTCGACCGCCAGATGAACACGGGCTCGATGGTCTACACTGGCTTCGCCTGCGCACCGACCTATCGCTCGAAAGCATACGAATACTACGAGACGATGCTCGCCTACCGCATGATAGAGGTAAAGGCCGGGCCCGAGATCAACCGCCAGCGCAATGGCAAGAGCGTACACCTCGACGACGAGGCCAGCAATATCGAGACGATGAACGGCTACATTCATGTGCTGCGCGACCTGCTCGTTTACGATGAGGACGTCATGACTTCCGATGTCATGCACAAGCGCATCCGCTTCGACTTCTATGCCGTGCCTCCCCAACTCACCAACAACCACATCCGCTGGAATTGGGACTACCTCTCGAGCGCGCACGCCTTCCCGCAGGACTTCTGCGGCGACTGCTTCAAATACAACACAGGCTCGGAGCTGACCCTATGGGCCTCCGACGGCTGGACCAACTACCAGAGCGACGAGATGCTCATTGCCGGACCCATGTATGATTTCACACTGCGCATGCTGCCCGTGCCTCCTGGCAACTACGAGATACGCCTTGGCTACCGTGCCGAGAACTGGCGAGGCATAGCACAGCTCTTCATCGACGGTCAGATTGCTGGCATTCCCGTGGACCTCACCATTGGCTACAACGGTGCCGAGAACGACCCCCGCATCGGCTACGTCCATGACGAGGACACCTCCGACGATGGCATTGAGAACGACAAGATGATGCGCAACCACGGCTATATGAAGGCTCCCACCAGTATGTACACGGGGCAGGAGGGCGGCAAGAGCCTGCGCGATATGTCGGCCTGCCTGCGCATCATCATTGGTCAGTACCTCTTCCAGGACTATGGCTACCACTACTTCCGTGCCAAAAACATGGATGACAAGGGCGGTGGCCGACAGTTCCACGCCGACTATATCGAGTACATCCCCGTAGATCTGATTAGAGATGAGGATAGGGAGTAAGAGAAAGAAGAGGGCGGGGGAGAGTCCTCGTCTATCAAATAAAAAGTTAAATATGAAAAGAAATGCAATAATTGCCACCTTGGCAGTACTGGTAGGCCTGCTCGTCTGGTCGGCCTGCAGCTCTGAGTGGGATGACCATTATGGCCGTCGGTCTGACCTGAGCACGCGGTGCCTGATGGATATCATAGAGGCCGACGGTCAGCTCAGCACCTTCAGCCAAGCCCTGAAGCAGACGGGCATAGACAGCGTGCTGCGCTCCGACCAGACCTACACCGTGTGGGCTCCTACGGACGAAGCACTTGCAACGCTCGACCTGACCGACGCTGCCGCAGTACAGCGTCTGGTGATGAACCACGTAGCACGCTTCAGCAATCCGACCTCAACAGCTGGTAGCGTCGTGATGCTCAACGGCAAGTCGATGCGCTACACCAGCGCTATGGCTTTCAACGAGGCCACTATTGATGAGGCCAACATCGTGGCTGTGAACGGGCTCCTGCACAAGCTTTCGGCACAGATTCCTTATCGCTACAACCTGCGCGAACTGATGGATGCGGACGGGCGCTTCAAGGAGCTGTCGGCCTTCGTGGCGCGCTTCGACCAGCGCGTGTACGACGAACGGCGTTCGACGAGCTACGACAGCGTGTTCGTGGACTACAACGCGCTGCTGCAGGACGTGAAGTACGGCGTGGGCGACCTCGCCGACGAAGACTCCCTCTTCACGATGATCCTCCCGACCGATGCCGTATGGCAGGCCGAGCTGGAGCGCATCAGCTCGGCCTTCGCTCCGTACAACGCTGACGCCGTGGCGGCAGACAGCATCAGGAGGGTGCAGGCTGCGCAGGCTTTGTTGGGCGGTCTGACCTTCCGTGGCATCGTGGATGCGACTGCCGACAGCCTCGTCACCATTACGGGTAAGGTCATCAAGCCTGCAAAGGACTATCTGGAAGGCTACGAACGCATCGAGGCTTCCAACGGCATCATCTACGTCGCCGCTACGTCGCTGAACCGCAACGATGCGGGCGTCTGGCGCCACGTGCTGCTGACGGAGGCCGAGGACTTGGACAGCCGCGTGGCGATGGCGGGTTCTAACTGCTACGTCCGCAACACGGATGCCTCGAGCCTGGTGCAGGGAGTTAGCGAGAACAGTTATCTGGAGGTCTCGAGCGGCAACGTGGATGGCGGCAGCACGTTCTACGTGGCGAATGCCCTTGCTACGAAGTACGATGTCTACGTGGATTTCGTCAACCCCATCGTCGATGGCGAGAACGTAGCTGCCGAGCGGACGAAGGTGACCTTCCAGCTGATGTATCGCGGGGCGAATGGCCGCTCCACGGCCATGAACCAGAATACGCCCACCGAGATTACGGGCGTGGATGCCGACGGCGCAAGGCTGCCCGACATCATCAGCGTCAGGGCCTTTGAGGCGGTGGAGTTGCCCGTGAGCGATTGCTACGATGGGATGTGGCTTGCCGATCCCGCTCATGCTGCCCTCGACATGACGCCGACGACGACGCTGAGGGTGCAGACGCGCGTCACCGCGGCCGATGCCCGCAACGGCTACGTCCGCAAGTTCCGGATAGACCGCGTGCGCCTTGTTCCTGTAACCGATTAATATCTTGATTACTATGAATACGATGAAATGTCATATTACCTTCCTTCTGCTGGTGTGCAGCGCCATGATGGCAGCGGCACAGCGATTCGACAAGCTCACGTCAGGACAGGCTGACAGCACTCTGGCGATGGTCCGTGAGCGGCCGTCGTCCGCTGACTTCGTCACGGTCCGTGGCCGTGTGGTGCGGGTGGCAACAGGTGAGGGCTTCGCCGGAGCCAGCATTACTTCGGCTGAACTCAGGGCGAGCGCGATGACCGACGATGATGGCCGGTTCGAGATCCGGCTGCCGTCGACGACTCGACAGGCTCACGTCGGGACGGGCGTCCTGCTCGAGGTTACGGCTCCTGGCTGCGTCGGGCAGGTAGTGGCTGTGCAAGGGCGCACGGACATCCTCGTTCGTCTGCTCGACGCCATTGATGACTCCACTCCTTCAGAGCTGAACTTGAGGATAACGGGTCCGCTGCGCGCTACACGGCAGAGCGGACAGCCGGGCAGCGGCGAGACCTATTTCGTGCGCGGCCTGCAGAGCATCAACCTCAGCAGCCAGCCGCTTTTCGTCGTAGATGGCGCGGTGTGGCAGATGCAGGAGGATGCTCACACCTCCGTCGCTGGCTACACTGACAACCCTCTGAGCCTGATCGACCCCGATGACATCGAGAGCATCGACGTCATGCGCGACGGCACGGCCATCTGGGGCGCGAAGGGCGCCGCAGGCGTAGTCATGATCAGGACGCGGCGCGCCAAGGACATGGCTACGCGCATCGAAGCTAACCTCTCGATGGGTTTCGTGACGCCCTACTCGTCACCCACGATGATGCAGGCCGAGGCCTACACCCGCTACGCTACCGACGTCATGCGCGGCATGAAGGCGGAAGAACGGGGGGCACTACACTTCACGCAAAACGACCCGTCGCGTTCCTACTACTGGGACACGCACCAGCAGACTGACTGGATCAGCGAAGTGAATCGGACGGGCTTCATGCAACAGTATGGCATCAACGTGGCGGGTGGCGATGACGTGGCGCTCTACCGCTTCTCGCTTGGCTACGGCAAGAACGAAGGCAATGTGGACGGCACCAGCTTCGGACGCCTGAACGTGCGCTTCAACAGCGACATCCACCTGACGGAGCGGCTCTTCCTCGCGGCAGATATTGCCTACGCCCAAACGATGTCGCGCGTGAACATCGACGGACTCGACGATGTGCACAATCCAGCCTATCTGGCTATGGTGAAATCGCCCCTCTACGGCCCGTGGCAGCATAACCTAAGTGGGCAGGAAACTAATCGCATGAACGACACCGACGAACTGGGCGTCGGTAACCCTATCGCACTGACGGGCGACAACCTGCCCGACATCGACCGCTACCGCTTCAACCTCAACCTGCGGCCGTCGTATGCCTTCACTGACCGCCTCAAACTGAATGCCACGCTCGGTTTCTCGTGGGACAAGACGGCCGAGGATCTCTTCCTGCCCGACCATGGCGTGGCCGACATGCCTCTCCATAACGCGCAGGGCGAGGTCTATGCTACTGCGCTGAACACGGTGTCCAACCTGATGGCGCGCCAGAGCACGCTGAGTGCCGAAGGGCGGCTGGACTGGGCCGTACTGAAGGACTATCGCCACGCGCTCGACCTCGTCGCCGGAGGGCGCTTCTACAATACGTATTATAAATGGAACTCCGGCCTCGGCTACAATACGGGCTCCGACTTCATGCGCGCACTCTCGAACACCAACAGCAGCCTGCGCTGGATAGACGGCGAGAGCGACAAGGAGCGTGACGCGGCCTGGTTCCTGACGGCCGACTATGCTTTTCTCAAGAGATACAGTGTCGGCCTCGGCCTGGAACTGGCCACGTCCTCGCGCTATGGACGTAAGGCGGGGGGAGTGGACTTATTCGGTGTCAGCTGGTCTGTGAATCCGTCGTTGCAGGCAGCATGGCTCATCACGGGCGAACGGTGGATGCAGCGGCTGAGGGCGGTGAACACGGTGTGGCGCTGAGCCAAACGGGCAACGACCGCCTGCCCCTATTGGCCAATCGCACATATCGATTGGCTGTCGCCCCAGTGCAGGATGCTGCCGGTCTCCTTTTGTCCAATATCGGCAACGAACAACTCAAGTGGGAAACCACACGGCGCGCCTCAGTAGGCCTTGACCTCTCGCTGTGGCACGACCGCTGGCAGCTCTCTGCCGATGTGTTCTGGGCACGTACCAGCGACCTGGTCACGCGCAGGCAGCTGGCCGATGTGGCGGGCATGAGATACTATTGGGACAACGATGGTGAACTCACCAACCGCGGCTTTGAGCTCTCAACCTCTGCGCGCATCATTGAACATAAGGACTGGAAACTGACCTTCGGTGCTACGCTCGGACACTACAAGAACCGCATCAGGGAACTCGCGAGCGGAGCCTTCACGACCGATGTGGCGGGCGCCACCATCCTCACCTCCGAGGGCCTGCCCGCAGGAGTCTTCTATGGCTGGCAGACGCGCGGCGTATATGCCGACGCGGGTGCAGCAACCGCCGACGGCCTCGGCATCATCAGCGCCAACGGCGACAAGATGGCATACGGCGCGGGCGACGTCCGCTTCGTAGATCAGAATCATGACGGCATCATCGACGACCATGACCGCGTAGTGCTCGGCGACCCCAATCCCGACATCTACGGCCACTTCAACCTGCAGCTGAAATGGCGGCGCCTCGCCCTCGACGGCCTCTTTGCCTACAGCCTCGGAGTTGACGCCTACAACGCCATGCGCCAGCAGCTGGAATCAGGCAGCAGCCTCTTCAACCAGACGACAGCCATGGAGAACCGTTGGATGGCCGACGGGCAAGTGACGGACATACCCCGCGCCACCTTCGGCGACCCGATGGGTAACAGCCGTGCCAGCGACCGCTGGATAGAGGATGCTTCGTACCTGAAGCTGCGGACGCTCCGTCTGACCTATGACTTGCCCCTCCGCATCTCTGCAATTCAAGGTATCAAGGTATGGGCTGCTGCCAACAATTTGTTCACTTTAACACGCTATCTCGGAGCCGACCCCGAGTTCTCGATGTCGACCGCGGTGCTCTGTCAAGGCGTAGATGCCGGCCTCGTGCCCAGCAGCCGTTCCTTTCAACTTGGCATGAAGATTAATCTTTAATGCAAAATCCTTCATGAAGAATCTTAAATTCATCACCACTGACCTATGAAGCACTACACATTATTTATATTGGCAGGTCTGCTGTTCCTCACAGCCTGCGAGGATGTCTTCGAAACCGATTCTGACAGCGTAGTCATCGACAATGGTGCACGCATCGAGCACCCGGGCGACTCGCTGTATAGCGCTATGGGCATCCTGGCGCAGTTCCAGCGTCTGGGCGAGCGCTACGTCCTGCTGAACGAATTGCGTGGCGACCTGATGACCACCACCTCCGCTGCCGACAAGGACCTGCAGGACGTGGCCAACTTCACAGTCGAGGCGGGCAATGCCTATGTCGACCGCATGGACTACTACGCCGTGATCAACAACTGCAACTTCGCCCTCGAACGCATGGACACGTCGATCGTCGACTACCAGACGAAGGTGATGCTGCCCGAGTACGTGGCCATACGCGCCCTGCGCGACTGGACCTACTGGCAGATGGCGCTCACCTTCGGACGCGTCCGCTACGTCGACCGTCCGCTGCTCAGCCTCGAAAGCACGCTGGCCGACTATCCCGACAAGACGATTGACGAGCTGGCGGCACTCATCATTGACGACCTCACGCCGTACCTGGGTACGCGCCACTTGGACTACGGCGCCGTCGACGGCATCCAGACGAACACCCTCTTCGTGCCGCTCGAACCGTTCCTGGCTGACCTGCACCTCTACCTGAATCATTATGCTGAGGCTGCTCAGCTCTACTACGATTATATCTATGCCCACCAGCTGACCATCAGCGAGGGCTATAGCAACGACTGGACAACGAACACACGCACGGACGCATCGATGAACCACACCGCCAGCTACACTGGCGAGATGCTCTTCCAGATGGCTTATAGCAGCGATGCCCGCGAGTATCACCCCTCACTCATACGGCTGGCCTACAACACGGTGCCCGGCATCGAGCCTGCGGCGTCGTTCGTGAGCATGATGGCAGAGCGCACGTACTTCTTCACCCCCGTGAATGGCCAGACCATCGGCGCTTACCTGCTCAGCGACCTACGCGGGCAGGCCGTCAACCGAAGCGGCCGTAACTTCCCTGCTGCTTACGGTCAGTTCTCGTTTCAGAACAATGAGAAGAATCTGCTAATCAATAAATTCAACGATGTCGCTGCCAATGTCGTAGGCGGCTACGATCCCGACAACGAAGCCGTAGCATCGCTTACCTTCATCCGTCAGCTGCCCCTCCTGCGCACACCCCACCTCTACCTCCGTCTGGCCGAAGCGCTGAACCGACTGGGCAAGCCCTCGATGGCCTTCGCTGTGCTGAAGTACGGACTGACCGACGAGACGCTGGCCGACCCGCAGAAGGTGGCACCGAACGAGACGGCTGCAGGCGAGACTTACGTCAACTTCTCGTGGGCACATTATTCGAATGGCAGCAACCAGAATGTGGGCACTGCCCGCCGTGGCTTAGGCCGCGGCCTGCCTTTCGACAAGGAAATCTATGTCATCGGCGAGCAACCGTCGCTGCAGGATTCAATCCTCGTCGTCGAGGACATGATCGTCGACGAGATGGCTGCCGAGACGGCTTTCGAGGGCAACCGCTTCTTCGATTTGCTGCGCGTGGCACGCCATCGCAACCAGTGGCCGGCATACGCCGCCGGGCGCGTCAGCCGACGTTTCAAGGATGTCCCAGATGCCTTCAACAGGCTTAATGATGCCGAGATCTGGTGGATAAAATAAGCACTAAGTATTCAAAAAAGGCCCATTTCATCGATTCAGACTCTATTTTTGAGCATTTGTGCTAATCTTAGGAGCAAGCGAATCATTATTATAAGACGAATTACATCTACCTTTGCAGCGAACTCATTAAAAAATTACAACCTAAAAACTTTTTTCTTATGAAGAACTTTACACTTAAGACATTGACTCTCGCAGCCGCTATGTTGGCTTCGACTTCAATGTTTGCTCAAGAAGGCTACAGCGTAACCTTCCAACTCGATCAGGAAATGTCAAAGCAGTTGCGCCAGACGCACCGCACGGTGGCCATCTGGGGCGACTTCACGGGCAATGGCTACTACGACGTCTACTATAGTGGCACGTCATGGGCCAATGGCTGGACTTCTGGCGGATGGCTCCTCAAGAATCTCGGAGAAGGCAAGTTCGAGATGGACACCGAGATGACCTACGAGGACTACGAGGATACCGTTTGGCAACGCGACGAGGAAGGCAACATCAAGACCGACGAGGACGGCAACTGGCTGCCCGAACTCAATGAGGACGGTAGCATCAAGACCGAGACCAAGACACGCGCTACAGGCATGAAGAATGGATTGCCCAACTACGCCCACGGACGTGGCAGCGTGACGCTCGACTACGATCAGGACGGGCTGCTCGACATCCTCATCTCCAACGCAGGCGGCAACGACACTGGCACGCAGCGCGACATCGTCCTCGTACACAACAACGGCAACGGCACCTTCAGCGTAGTGCCCGACGAGGGACTGGCTGCCCTGGGCTACAACAACGGCGACGGCAACCTCAACGAGGGACAGGAGAACTATCATATCGCCGTGGGCGACTACAACCGCGATGGCTACCCCGACCTCCTCATCGAGGGCGCTTCCAACATTGGCCGTTTCATTCGCCTGCTCCGCAACAAGGGCGGTGAGGGCTTTGAGGTCGTCAACAACATTTTCACTCCAATGCCTATCGAGAACGACGATAACCTCCGCGACGAGTACCAGTACGTAGCTGAGTACGATGAGGATGGTATCGAAGTAGGTGGCGCTTGGGATCTCGACAACCCCACCAAGGCGATCATCAATATGTCGCACGGTCCCGTGGGCTTCGCCGACTTCGACGGCGACGGCTGGCTCGACATTACCGTGAGCGGCTGGCGCGACGGCCTCGACAACGCACCCGAAGGCAAGGGCCGCGGCGGCTACCATTGGCACATCTATCGCAACCTCGGCAACGGCGAATTCCAAGACATCACCCACACGCTCGTCATCAATGGCGAACAGGCGCACGATGCAACGCTGCTCTCGCAGTTCGCAGCCGAGAACATCATCACTCATCCCGTCGACTGGAACCAAGACGGCAAGGTGGACCTCTATCTCGCAGGCGACATCGCGGGTTCACGACGTTCGATCCTTTTCCTTAACATCAGTGACGACGAGGGCATCAAGTTCCAGACCGTGGACCTCGAGCAGGGCATTGGCGATCCTGGCAACCGCCTCTTCTTCTTGGCCGACTTCAACGGCGACGACTATCCCGACATCGTCACCTCAGGCCATTCCATGTTCCTCAGCGACTGGGGCGTTGACTACATCCTCAGCGATGCAGGCGGCAACTATCACATGGAGGCTACCCACGAGGGTCAACCCACCGAGAATGGAATGTGGCGCGGCAGCGAGCAGGGCACCTTCGGCGACTTCAATGGTGACGGTCTGTTCGACTACTTCGTCTCGGCGTGGTGCGGTGCTCCCTGGAAGACTGAAGAGGATGGCAACCACTACGATGGCGACAACTCGTTCATGTCCTTCAACACCTCCGACTACGAAGTCACAGCTCCCGATGCTCCCGCTGATGTCAAGGCCGACTACGATGCCGAGGCTAAGACAATCACCGTCACATGGGCACCCGTCTACATGAACAACGGCAACCAGCCCTTGTACAACCTCTATCTGAAGAACAAGACGACAGGCAAGACCTTCACCATCGTTCCCACTAACCTCTCCACGGGTAAGCCCCTCGGCTATGCTGCCTTTGCTCAGTACATCCTCGGTGGTGACGAGCCCACTTTTGTCTATCCTAACGTAGAGGCAGGTGATTATGAGGTCGGCGTTCAGGCTGTCAGCTACGCCTACCAGGGCAGCGCTTTCACCGTCGTGGCCGACGTCGTCGCCGATGGCATCCAAGCTGCAAGCGTCACCAATCCTGGCAACGGTCGCACTCAGGTCTACACCATCGACGGTCGCAGCAGCAACGGACGTGGCCACGGCATCTACGTCGTCAAGCAGGCCGACGGCTCTGTGAACAAGATTGTGAAGTGACAATCATCAATCACCATCAGATTAATAGTTAGTTAGTTTCTCTCCGTGAGGCAGGTATTATAGCTATCCGATAGTATCTGCCTCTCTTTCTATTCTTTAGCCACTACTGACATGAAACGATTTCTCTCTCTCGCCTTCGCGCTTGCTGCATACTTCTCCACCAACCCTCTCCAAGCCTCAGACATCTTGTGGTATCGTCAGCCCGCACAGAAATGGATGGAAGCCGTGCCTATTGGCAACGGCCGTCTCGGTGGCATGGTCTTTGGCGGTACTGCCGTAGAGCGCTTCGCACTCGATGAGAGCACGCTCTGGAGCGGACAACCCAACCCCGACCAAGACAAGCCCTTCGGTCGCGAACGCCTCGACAGCCTCAGGCAACTCTTCTTCGATGGTAAGATCAAGGAGGCCAACGACATCGCTTGGAATCAGCTCAACGGCAACCAGACCTCTTTCGGCACGCATCTGCCAGCAGGCGAGATCACGTTCCGCTTCCCCGACATCGATGAGCATCGTGTCACCGACTATCGCCGACAGCTTGACCTCGCGAACGCCATCGCCACGACGTCCTTCCGCCATCGCGGCGTTGCCTACGAGCGCCAAACCTTTGCCTCTCATCCCGATGAGGTCATCGTCTACCGCTTCACAGCCAGCAAACGCGGCAAGATCAGCTTCACAACAACCTTCCAGGTAGCCAATGACATGCCCTGCAGACCCACCAGCGTAGGGGGGGCCATTCCCTTGTTGGCATTCTCCGGGCAAGCGCTATTCCCCATGCACGGTCCTGGGGGCGTCCACTTCGCGGGGCGCATTGCCGTGAAGGCCGATGGCGGCAAGGTAACGACAACTGATTCCACGCTCACAGTCACTGGCGCCAACGAGGCTCTCGTCATCATCAATTTCCGTACCGATTACAAGCGACCGGCCTTCGACCGTCAACTCGATGATGAAGTCCACGCCGCCCTCGCTCGCCCCTTCACATCCCTCACCCACACCTTCGACGCCCTTCTCGACCGTCACGTCGCCGATTATTCCCCCCTGTACTCCCGCGTCGCACTCTCTCTGGGCAGTTCCGTTCGTTGTGACTCTGTAGCAACAAAGCCCACCGACGAACGCCGTCTCGCTGCCCTCAGAGGCACGCCCGACCCGGCCCTCGACGTCCTCTTCTTCCAGATGGGCCGCTATCTCACCATCGCTTCCTCGCGCGAGAACTCACCCCTGCCCATTGCCCTGCAAGGCTTCTTCAACGACAACCTCGCCTGCCACATGGGCTGGACTAACGACTACCACCTCGACATCAACACCCAGCAGAATTACTGGGCGGCCAATGTCACCAATCTCGCCGAGTGCAACGAGCCCCTCTTCCGTTGGATAGCCGACCTCGTAGAGCCAGGGTCGCACACCGCTCAGACCATTTACGGCTGCAAGGGCTGGACGGCTCACACCACGGCCAACGTCTGGGGCTATACCGCTCCCAGCAGCTGCATCCTTTGGGGACTGCATCCTACGGCTGGCTCATGGATTGCTTCGCACCTATGGACGCACTACGAGTACACGCGGGATAGCGAGTTCTTGCGCAACGTAGCCTATCCGCTGCTGAAGGGCAATGCCGAGTTCCTGCTGGACTACATGGCCATCAACCCACGCACAGGCACCCTCGTCACGGGTCCCTCCATCTCGCCAGAGAACGCCTTTGGCTACGAGGGAAACCAATATTCGGCCTCGATGATGCCCACTTGCGACCGCGTCTTCGCGTGGGAGGTCCTGAATGCCTGCCTGCAGAGCACGCGCATCCTCGGTTGCGACCCCGACTTCCGCGCCCGCCTCGAAGGCGCTCTCCGCTTCTTCCCCGACTTCAAGATAGGTCGCGACGGCGGCATCCAGGAGTGGGCTGAAGACTACGACTTGGCTAATCCTAACCACCGCCATACCAGCCATCTGATGGGTTTCTGGCCCTACGCACAGATCACCCTCCAGCACGACCCGCGTCTGGCCGCTGCCGTGCGCCGCACTTTCGACCTTCGCCTGGCTGCACAAGGATGGGAGGACGTCGAATGGAGCCGCGCCAACGCCATCGGTGTCTATGCCCGTCTGGCTGATGCTGATGAGGCCTACCGCAGCGTCAAGACGCTCGAAGGCTACCTCTCACGCGGCAACCTATTGACGGTCTCGCCCGCAGGCATCGCAGGAGCCGAGGATGACATCTTCGCCATCGACGGCAACACGGCTGGCACGGCTGGCATTGCCGAGATGCTCCTACAGACCCAGAACGGATACCTCCAGCTGCTCCCTGCCCTGCCCGCCGCTTGGAGCGAAGGCAGCTTCAGCGGACTCTGCATCCGTGGCGGAGCCGAAGTAGCCTGCGAATGGAACGCTGGCCGCATCGTCCGAGCCACACTCACGGCTAAAGTACCGGGAACCTTTGCCATCGAAGTACCTCGCCACGGCGCATACGCCGCCACCATCGGCGATGTCACCTTGCAGCCACGCGACGGAATCTGGCAGGCAACGCTGCAGAAAGGACAAACGGTCACCATCAAATAAGTTGAGTCAGCTATTTAGGGAACATCAAAAAAACGAAAAACGCGAAGGCTTGATCAGCGTTTGTTTTGTTTGCCGACTGCAAAGATAACCAGGAGGGCTGACACCAGTTGGTGCCAGCCCTAATTTTGGGTCTATGGGTCAAATATTTCTCAGAAAAGTACCGCACATGTCATTGCCTTCTGTGTTGAATGTAGAATGATGGCAATGTGTTTCTTTGGTTGTTTTTCTTAGATGAGAATAAGTTTATTGGTCGCTATGGGATGGTTGGTTAGAGAAAAGTAAAACAACGTGAGTTTGGTAAAAGAAATATGCCTGGAAAATTTCTGGAGTGCGAATTAGTTTGTACCTTAGCAGCTGCGAAACAACGAGTTACGGGAAATCTCTTTGCGAGGCTTATTGCATACAATCTACTGCCAATGAAACCAGAGATGAACATTGAAATCATTGACAAAAACAAATTAGTTGCATAGAGCTAATCCCCTGCTTACGTTTGATTATGGAGCCAATAGTTTGAGGTGTCCCACCTAGGTGGGACACCTCAAACTATTGGTTGTATTCGCCATTTCACCCGGCTGAATTCGCCATTTCACCCGGTTGTGTTGAGCATTTCGACCGGTTGAGTTGAGCGCTTCGGCCGGTTGTGTTGAATGTTTCGGCCAGTTGTATTCGCCAAATAAACATTCAAAATTATGGGTGTCCGCTAAACGTACTTTTGTGCCTAAATTTACGGCTTTTAGCATCAGACAAGCCCCCTTAAGGAGTGTCAACGGCTGTCCGAGGAATTAATG
>CAJOLI010000012.1 GCA_905235285.1 uncultured Bacteroidaceae bacterium | reverse complement strand
AAATATAAAATGAAGCAGAGCGATATGGGCTTCTGTCAGGTCGTTTATATTTTGTATTTCGTATTTCATATTTAACTCAATTATGCAGAACCCTCCCGACTACCGGCACGACACCGTACTTCCGCTCCCCATGGAAGTGCCGGCCGAGGCTATCGCCGTGGATGCTGCCTGCAGCGGCAACCCAGGGCCGATGGAGTATCGAGGCATTTATCTGAAGACGGGGCAGGAGATTTTCCACTATGGTCCTGTCCATGGGACAAATAATATAGGAGAGTTCTTGGCCATCGTCCACGCCATGGCTATGCTGAAGCAGAAAGGCCTCTGCATGCCCGTCTTCAGCGACTCGCGCACAGCCATCATCTGGGCTACAAAGCGCAAAGCCAAGACAACGCTGGCACCGACCCCCGAGAACCAGCCGCTGCTCAACCTCGTTGCCCGCGCAGAGAGTTGGCTGCGGCAGAACGGCCTGCCCTACCCGCTCATCAAATGGGATACGGAGAAATGGGGCGAAGTGCCAGCTGATTTCGGAAGGAAATGAGATAAGGTGTTTTCTAAAAAAATGAATATTAGATGAAAGAGTTTCTGAAAGTTCTCAGCCGCTTTAGCCTGCCTTACAAAAAGTATATAATTGGCGCTGTCTTGGCAAACATCTTGTCGGCAGTGCTCAACGTATTCTCTTTCATGAGCATAATACCTATGCTCAACATGCTCTTCGGCATGGACAACTCGGCCTACGACTATCAGCCATGGCAGTGGGACGGCATCAAAGATATCGCCATCAACAACCTCTATTACTACACAGGATTGCTCATAGCCAGGTTCGGACACCAGACGACGCTGCTCATCATTGGCATCTTCCTCTGCGTTACTACCTTCTTCAAGACGGCTTGCTATTTCTTCTCATCGGCTGTCATGGTGCCGCTGCGCACAGGAATAGTGCGCGACATACGCATCATGGTCTACGACAAGGTGCTGCATCTGCCTCTGGCGTTCGTCACCGATGAGCGGAGGGGCGATATCATTGCTCGCATGAGCGGCGACGTAGCTGAGGTGGAAACGAGCATCACCTCATCGCTGAACATGCTCATAAAAGACCCAATACTCATCATCTTCTACTTCTGCACCCTCGTTTTCGTGTCGTGGCAACTGACACTGTTCACCATATTGGTGATGCCTGGACTGATATGGATTATGGGCGCCATAGGCCGGAAACTTAAGGCCAAGAGCCTGTTTGCGCAGAGCAAGTGGAGCGAAACAATGAGCCAACTCGACGAGATGCTCGGAGGGCTGCGAATCATCAAGGCCTTCATCGCCGAAGACAAGATGCTCGACCGCTTTCGCCATGTCAACAACGAATATCGCGATGCCTCGAACCGCGTTGCCATCCGCCAGGCTTCTGCCCACCCCGTGAGCGAATTCCTCGGCACCTGCATCATAGTGCTGGTGCTCTGGTTCGGGGGCACGCTAATCTTTAGCGACAAGGCACCCATAGACGCACCCACGTTCATCTTCTATATGGTAATACTCTACAGCGTCATTAACCCGCTGAAGGACCTCTCAAAGACAAGCTACCAGATTCCTAAAGGTCTGGCATCGATGGAGCGCATTGATAAAATACTGAACACCGAGAATCCCATCAAGGAGGCTGAGAATCCAACAACCATCAACGGGTTAAACGACAAGATAGAGTTCCGCAACGTACATTTTACGTATTCCAACAACCCACAGGAAGTAATACACGGGGTTGACCTCTGCATCGAACGCGGCAAGACGATTGCCCTTGTAGGACAGTCGGGCTCAGGGAAATCGACGCTTGTAGACCTGCTGCCCCGCTATCACGATGTCTCGGCAGGGCAAATCCTCATTGATGACACAGACGTCCGGCAGCTCCGACTCCACGACCTGCGTTCGCTCATCGGCAATGTGAATCAGGAAGCAATTCTCTTCAACGACTCATTCTTCAACAACATAGCCTTCGGAGTGGAGAACGCTACGATGGAGCAGGTCATTGAGGCGGCAAAGATAGCCAACGCCCACGACTTCATCATGCAAAGCGAGAAAGGCTACGACACTTTCGTAGGCGACCGCGGATGCCGCCTCAGCGGCGGACAGCGTCAGCGCATCTCCATAGCACGGGCCATCCTCAAGAACCCGCCAATCCTGATTCTCGACGAAGCCACCAGCGCCCTCGACACCGAGAGCGAGCGCCTCGTACAGGAAGCCTTGGAACGCCTGATGAAGAGCCGTACGACCATTGCCATCGCACATAGGCTCTCGACCATTAAGAATGCCAACGAGATTTACGTCCTACATGAAGGCCGCATCGTAGAGCGCGGCACACATGAGCAGCTCATCAGTCTCGGAGGCTACTACAAGCATCTTAATGACATGCAACAGCTCTGAGGTTCGACCACATCTGCTCGCACAAAGCCTCGACAGACATAAAACGACGACGCGCCACAGCCTCGTACAATGGTACGACAGACTGTGGCGCGTCGTCTGTTTCAAGGAAGAAGCGGTCGAGCGGGCACTCCGAGATGCAGGCCTCATTAAAGCGAAGGCCAAAACTTATGTAGAAACCGTGGTGCAAGAGCTGGTTCATCTGCTCCGGCTTGCCACGAAAGCCATGCCATATCCAGGGCTGACGAGTGCCAAGCTTTAGGCGCAAGACATCGTCGACGGCACGAACGCAGTGGAGGATAAGCGGACGACAAAGGCGCTCGCTCAACGCAATCTGTGCCTCGAAGGCCTCACACTGTAGGGAATAAGGCGTCTGGCAAAGCTTATCGAGCCCACACTCGCCCACGAAAGTGCCCTCAGACATCAACGATGGTTCCAACACCTTCAGGCGGGAAGCCCAATCATCGGTCAGATGCCAAGGGTGCAACCCAAACGATGGCACGGACAACTCGTCTATAGGCAAGGGCCTATGTGTGTGGAAGTTTAGGTAGTGCATCGATGAAATGGGCGTTTTTTGAGGGTTAGAAGTGGAACTTGTCGGGCACAGGGTCATAGCCGTGTCCGCCCCAGGGATGGCAGCGCAGGATGCGACGTACAGCCAGATACAAGCCCTTCAGCGGTCCGTGTTTCTCTATTGCCTCGACTGCATACTGCGAACACGTCGGTGTGAACCGACACGAAGGCGGTGTCAGCGGGCTGATGCAGCGTTGATAGAAACGTATGGGCAGAATGAGTAACTTACGAAGCATTATTCCCTGGTTTTACATTTGACGCATAGCCACTCGTCAACAAGCGACAGATTAATTACACAGGCGAGTTCATCCCCTATTACACCCTCGAACTTATGTGCTCTGCTACGCGATGAAGCAAGTTCTTGGTCTTGCGCACTACCAGCTCTGTAGGCTGCGGTTCATCGGCAAGCCAGAGGAAAGCGAGGTGGAGCGCTGGCAACGAAGCATGCGATGAACCTTCGCAGCCAAGAAGGATATCCCTGTTTAAGCGCCACGCTTCGCGCACCTGACGTTTGGCTCTGTTGCGGTCGACGGCATGTTTGAAATGACGCTTTGACACGGAGACGAGCACCTTGACAGAACTCTCTGAGGGCTCCTCATCGGCAATTCTAAAAACAACACGGAGCGGAAAAGCCGTGAACGACTTGTTTCCGCCCGCGAAGAGTGCTTCTATGGCCTTGCGGCTACAGAGGCGCTCGTCTTTTGTGAAGCTATTTCTTCTTGTTGACCTCGCAGATATAGGCATTAAGTGCGGCAGTGATGCTCGGGTATTGGGGGGTGGGAGCTTCAAGGTCAAGGCGCAAGCCTGCGTCCTTGACGGCTTTAGCCGTAGCTGGTCCGAACGTAGCTATGGCGATGTTGCCCTGCTTGAAGTCGGGAAAATTCTTCATCAGGCTCTGTACGCCGCTCGGGCTGAAGAAAGCGAGCAGGTCGTAGTCGAAAGGCAGGTCCTTGTCGATGTCATTGGGCACGGTGCGATACATCACGCCCTCTGCGTGCTGCAGTTTCTTCGACTCGAGCAAGTCGTGCAGCTCGTTGTTGTGGACATCGCTCTGCGGCACGAAGTAGCGCTCATTCTTGTGCTTGATGAACATTGGCATCAGGTCGGCAATCTTCCCTGTGGCGCCGAAGAAGACCTTACGTTTACGATACTGGACATATTTCTGTATGTAGAGGGCCACCTGCTCGGTGATGCAGAAATACTTCATCGTCTCAGGCACGGTGAAACGCAGTTCCTTGGCAAGTGAGAAGAAGTGGTCGATGGCGTGGCGTGAGGTAAAGATGACAGCCGTAAAGTCGCTCAGCGAGATGCGCTGTTCACGAAATTCCTTTGCGGTGACGCTTTCTACCTTTATAAAAGGATGAAAAACAATCTCTACATTATGCCGAGAGGCAATATCGTAGTACGGAGACTTGTCGGAAGAGGGCTTGGGTTGTGATACCAGTATCTTCTTGATCATCGTTCTTCTTGTCTATTTTCCTTTCAGAGCGTTAGTGTTTGCGGACTGAAGCTAATGGCTCAAAGGAAGTCAGAAAATGGTTGTAAACAATCGTGTCAGCTCTACCAGAATACCCCATGTCAGGAGCAAGGGCAACACTTCGAGCGCACAAAAGTACAAAAATAAATGCAAACAGCCTTTTATTTTGCCAAAAAACACATTGAAAGCCTTTAAAAATAGCAATATTTTGACAAAAAGTAACACCGCAGCAAGGATTATTGACACTTTTTCTGGCGCTAAATCGAAGTACACAGAGAGTAAAGCAAGGGGAAAGAGGATGAGGCTCTCGAAGATGAATAGCAATGAGAACGACTCGTACCACCGCATGCGTTGAACCTTGTCGAAGAAGGTGGCATGAACGAAGTGGTAAAGGCGCTGCTTAACGACGAGTGCGGCCATTATCACGCCGGCATATATGGACAGCAGGAGCAGTGGTGAGAGGTTTATGATGCTGACCGACAGATGTTCGCAGCCATAAGAATAGAAAAGCAGCGCACAGATTAGGCTGAGTTGGCAGCCCAACAGGAAATGCACGAGCTCGAACGTCCCGCCGTCGTAGTGAGAAGCCGACGTTGCCGGCGTCTGCGGCATGAAGAATGCTTTAACCCGCTTGGAAAGCTGCTGGCGTGAATATGCCAGGAAGAGCAGGGTAAGCAGGAAACAGCTTATGAGCGCCACGTTGACGCCATCGTTGCGGAACAAAGCCGGAGGTAGCAGCTGAGCTTCCATGCCGACGCCCTGTGTGCCATAGGACAGAGTGCGTCGGAACAACAAGCTGTCGCGGGCGAGCAGGCTGTCGAGCTGCTCGCCGCAGCGGTAGAACAATGGGAGGCTGTCGGGCAGGACGGCGGCGCTGTCGTCCTGTACGGCGAGGCTGTCGAGAGCCTGGGGCGTGAGGTCTGCAGCAGCGACCATACCAGCGGCCATCGAGTCAGTGGCGAGCGTCTCATGCTGACGGTTGGTGGAACCGTCCACAAGCGTATCGCGGCTGACGGACTGGTGCACTGCCGCGTCGGCCGCCACTACGGGGCTTACTGTCAAGGTGTCCTGCCTCATTCCTGTGAGGTTAAATAGCTGCGAACTTGCGCACGCTGGCATCCCAGAGCGGAGTGGAAAGCACGAGGTCTATGGCTTCCTCCGGCGTCGAGGCCACGCGCCATATTTCTTGATGGCGCTCCCGCATGAAATGCTCGTCGATGCCCCTCTGAAGCTGTTGTAGCAAAGGGGCATAATAGTCGCGCGTGTTCAGGATGACGATGGGTTTCAGATAGAGTCCGAGCTGCTTCCACGTTATCACTTCCATCAGCTCCTCTAGCGTACCGCATCCGCCCGGCAGAGCTATGCAGCCATCGGAAAGACGTGCGATGGTCGCTTTGCGCTCATGCATGTCGCGGGTCTCAATGATACGTGTGAGGCCTTTATGGTGCCAGTCTTGCTCGACCATGAAGGTCGGGATGACCCCCGTGACCTCGCCACCAGCCGAGAGACAGGCATCTGACGTTGCTGCCATGAGACCCATGTTGCCGGCTCCGTTGATAAGCCCTATGCCCCTGCGGCCCAAGCCTTCGCCTATAGCCTTTGCGGCAGCAACATAGTCTTCGTGAATCTTTGTGCTTGAGGCACAATAGACGGCTATATTCATAGGTTAAAAGCTTGTTTTATACGGTCTACGAAGTCGAGTTTTTCCCAGGTGAAGAGCTCCACCTCGAGGTTGATGGTCTTGCCGTAGTGGCTCTGGAATGTCTTGGTGATGCGCTGCGGCCGTCGACCCATGTGGCCATAGGCGGCCGTTTCTTCGTAGATGGGAGCGCGCAGTTTCAGTTGCTCCTCGATGGCCCGTGGGCGCAGGTCGAAGATGTTGCGGATTTTACGGGCTATCTCGCCATCGCTCTCGCTGACGTGGCTCTTGCCATAGGTGTCAACAAAGATGCTTACGGGCTCTGCCACGCCAATGGCGTAGGAGAGCTGCACCAGCATCTCGTCGGCCACGCCTGCGGCCACCATGTTCTTTGCAATGTGGCGTGCGGCATAGGCTGCCGAGCGGTCGACCTTCGAGGGATCTTTGCCCGAGAAGGCACCGCCGCCGTGAGCGCCCTTGCCTCCGTAGGTGTCGACAATGATCTTGCGGCCTGTGAGGCCTGTGTCACCATGAGGTCCTCCGATGACAAACTTGCCTGTGGGATTGACGTGATAAGTGATGTTCTCGTCGAAAAGGGCTCGCACGTCGTCATTCTTAATGCCCGCAATGACGCGCGGCATCAATATCTCCTTGACGTCGCGGTGAATCTGGCTCAGCATCTGCTGGTCGGCACGGGCTTGGTCGCCGTCAATCGGAAAGATAAATTCGTCGTGCTGCGTTGACACCACGATGGTGTCAACGCGGCGTGGATGCCCGTCGTCGCCATATTCTATCGTCACCTGGCTCTTGGCATCGGGGCGCAGATATGTCATCTCTACGCCTTCGCGACGAATCTCGGCCAGGGTGATGAGGATGCGGTGTGCGAGGTCGAGTGCGAGGGGCATATAGTTTTCCGTCTCGTTGGTGGCGTAGCCGAACATCATCCCCTGGTCGCCGGCGCCCTGGCTCATGGGTTCAGCGCGCTCTACGCCCCGGTTGATATCAGGGCTCTGCTCGTGGATGGCGGAAAAGACTCCACAGGAGTTGGCCTCGAACATATACTCGCCCTTGGTGTAGCCGATACGGCGGATGGTGTTGCGCGCTATCTCGGGCAGGTCGACGTAGGCCTCACTCTTGACCTCGCCGGCAAGGACCACCTGGCCCGTAGTGACGAGCGTCTCACATGCCACTTTCGACTGCGGGTCATAGGCCAGCAGGTTGTCGAGGATGGCATCACTGATCTGATCGGCGACCTTGTCAGGGTGGCCTTCAGAGACTGATTCGGATGTAAATAAATAACCCATTGCAATTTAAGATTTAGAGAACAAATAAATAATGAATTGAATGGGATGTCATTGGGGTACAAATGCAGAACCTAGCGGTTGTCCTTTTAGCATTTTTTTCTGTGGTTGCAAGCAGCCCAAATCTATCCACATTTAAAGTTGGGCGCAAAGGTACGAAAAAAGCTGCAAACAAACGGCTCTTTTTCCGAAAAAGTGTCGGTACGAGTGTAAATTAGAAGAAAAAGATACCTATGAATGCGCCTACGATGCCTAAGCAAGAGCCAGCGAGCACCTGCCAGAGGTCATGCTGGCGCAGCAGCATGCGGCTGGTGCCTACGGCTCCGTTGAGCAGGATACATATACTGAGCCACCACAGGGGATTGAAAAAGAAGATGAAGCTGTAGGCTATCAGTGCGCCGACGATGCCTCCTGCCCCTGCGGCGTGCATAGATATTTTCCATTTTGTGTTGATAAGTATGCACGAACCTTGTATGATAAGCGAAGCCACGAGGATGCCCGACATATAGTGTGGCAGGTGAAACCTGTTGAGCAGATGCAGCGTGAAGGCATAGTACAATAAATAAATAATATAGGGGAAGAAGCGGTTTTGGCGCAAGCGCAGCAGTCGTCGCTCCCATCCCCGTGCTATTCTCCAGTATCGTATGGTTATGCGCGGCATGACTATCGTGCCCAGCATCACGATCAGCAGAATCATACCCTTGAGCGTCCAAGGCAGGAGGCTTAGGTATGTGAACATAAACAGGACTACGAAGCCGAGCAAGGGGAAGAACTCGGGCCTGAAGACGCTCGAGAACCATCGTGCGCCTATGAGCAGGCGTCGGGCATTGGTCATACGGGTGGCAGACGTTAAGGACCTGCCTGAGGGTGTTATTATGTCTGAATCTGTAGCCATTGTTGTCAGCTGTCTCATTTGTCGTTTTTCCTCATCCGGGCAATGGGAATGCCCATCACGGTGCGGTATTTTGCCACGGTGCGGCGTGCTACGTCGAATCCACGTTGCTGCAGCGCGAGGGCGAGCGCGTCGTCTGTCAGGGGATGGCGCTTGTCCTCGTCTGCCACCAGTTCTTTCAGTGCGGCCTTGATGCTGCGGATGCTCACCTCATCGCCATCGAGCTTTGCGGCCGAGGTGAAGAACCACCTCAGCGGGTAGATGCCGAAAGGCGTCTGAACCCATTTAGAGTTGCTCACGCGGGAGATGGTCGAGAGATGTAGGCCCGTCTGCTGCGCCACGTCCTCAAGGGTCATGGGTCGCAGCACCGTCTCGTCGCCGCTTTCGAAGAAGGGTTGCTGCATCCTCATGATAGCCTGCATCGTCAGCGTCAGTGTCTCTTGCCGCTGCTTGATAGCGTCGATGAAGCCCTGAGCCTTGTCGACTCTCTCGCGCAGGTAGGTGATGCCTTCGCGCTGACTGCGCGAGAGTGTCTTCACGTCGAGCCCTTGGAAGGAGTTGAGGAATGCCAGGTCGTCGGGACTCACGCGCAGTGGCGGTATGCGTCCGTTGTTGAGACTCATGGTCTGGTGGCCGTAGGGGTCGGTATCCACGATGAAGTCAGGCGTAATCTGCTGCAGGTTGCGGCCGAGGGCCTCGCCCATCGAGCTGCCGGGGCGCGGGTTCAGTCGCCGCACCTCGTGTTGCAGGCGTGCTACTTCAGCGTCAGAGAGTTTCATGTTATGAGCTATGCGGTCCCATCTGTTGAGGATGAGGTTGTCAAACTGTTTGGTGAGCAGCAGCAGGAGTCTTTGCTTGACAGGCGATTGCCTGTCGGCGGCGTTCTTCACCTGCAGCAACAGGCACTCCTGCAGCGAGCGTGCCCCGACGCCTGCCGGCTCGAAATGCTGCAGCACTTCAAGCAGTCGTTCAAGCTCGGTCTGGGACGTGGAGATGTTGTGGTAGACTTCCAGCTCGTCCTGCATCTGTTGCAGCGACACGCGTAGCAGGCCGTCGTCGTCGAGCGAACCGATGATGTATCGCAGCACCTCTTCCTCATGCTCGCTCAGGTGGAAGAAGCCTATCTGTTCCTCCAGCTGGTCGTAGAACGAGAGCGTCTCGCCCACGACGGTGTCCGGGGAATCGTGTCGATAGCCTCCGCTGATATTGTCGGGAACATCATCGGGCGAGCTGTAGTCGGCCGCGCTGTCGTAGCCGGAATCGTCCTCGGCGCCGCTGTCGTAGCCATCGGCAGCACCAGCCTCGTCACCGAAGCCGTCAGCTTCGTTGCTGTCGCGCTCGAGGGCAACATTCTCGCTGAGTTCCTGATCTACGCGCTCATAGAGGGCTTCGATGGGCAGCTCCGTCAGTTGCCGCACCAGCAGTTGTTGGGGCGAGAGCGTCTGCGTCTGTGTCTGCACTTGCGTGCCTGTCTGGGAATAGCGGCTTGCCATAGTTTTGATGTTCTGTTATACGAGTTTGCGGGAGCTCCGCTTTGTGCTGTAATATGCAGCCGGGTGAATTGGCCTATGCAGCAGGGTGAATTGGCCTATGCAGCAGGGTGGATTGGCTTATGCAGCCGGGTGCCTTCCGTCTCAGAATCGCCAGTAGAGTTGCAGGTCTGCTGCATGGTAGTGTTCATCGGCCTTGGTGTTGTCGTCGTTGAAGCCATAGTTGAACTGCAGCATGATGTTGGGGTGAGGCATATATTGAGCCGAGAAGCCGTAGATAGCGTGGGCTCCGTCGCTGCTTTTGCCCTCGCGATAGAGGTCGTAGTGCAGGAAAAGTCGCGAGCGGTGCCAGGAGGGTGTGCCTACGATGGCGTAGAACGCGTCGGCTCCGCCGGCCGCGTTGTCGACGGCGAACTCGGCGCGTGCAGTCCAATCGGCGTTGTAGTTGACGCCAACGCTGTAGCGTCGGCGCTCCAGCGTGAGGCTGTCGTTGACGACGCGGTTGCCGGTCCAGCCGAAGAGGCCTATCTGCAGCTCCTTCACAGGCGCTACCCACAGACCTCCGATGAGGTCCTTGCGCGTGTTCTTGTCTGCAAAGTTGATGCCCTGACCGTTGAAGACGCCGCCTTGGTAGTGGAAGAGGCGGTGGCCGTCGGGGCCAAGGGGGAAGAGGTCGCCCTGCAACTGGAAGCCTACGTCGCGGCCGTTGGAGGCGTGCTCGCCGGTGCGGTCGTTGAAGCCGGCCAGGCGGTCGGTCAGCTGTGAATAGGCTCCCTGCCCGAGCAACCATGGGTGCATGGGATTTTCGAAGGTGAAGGGGCGCTTGAACTGCCCGGCTTTCACACGCAACTCCTTCCAACGTTGCCACTCGGCCCAGGCATCTACGATGCGCGGGCCATTGACTCCGCTGGTGTTGCCATTGGCCTGCACCTGCAGCTTCATGGCGAAGTCGCCTATCTTGCTGTCGGCATAGAGGCGCACGAGGCGTAAGCCCATGTCGGACTTGGCTTTGACATCGTCGCTCGTCGTCGCCTTCGCCTGACCTATGACATATCCTCCGAACCTCGTGTTCTGAACGATGTCATCCTTGGCGGTCTGAGCATGGAGCGGAGCAACAGTCAGAGCTGGCAACAAGAGGAAAATCAAGCACGCAAGCTGCTTCATTACAGTGGCTATAATATTTAGTTAATCAAGTTCCTGAGGTTGGCCTCGGTCTGCATCAGAATCAGTCAAAAATCTCATCCAAAACCTATCAGCTTCAAGCCGTTTGAATGATTTTATATCAGATTCTTCAATGATCTTGAGCAAAGCGACCCAAAGATCTTGTGGTCAGGAACAGCCGGAAGTTGAGTTTATTAATCTTGACTTTTCGTGCTACCTTTCCATACCCAGTATGCTCCGAGCAGGATGAAGGGAACGGAGAGGAGCTGGCCCATGTTGAAGAGCATGCCGTTCTCGAACGAGACCTGCACCTCCTTGGTGTACTCGATGAAGAAGCGGAAGGTGAAGATGAGCAGTATGCAGAGGCCGAAGAAGAAGCCTGTGCCCACGCGCTCTGGGCGGCGTCGATAGAACCACCAACCCACGAAGAAGAAGAGGAAGTAGGCGATAGCCTCGTAGAGCTGTCCCGGATGGCGCGGCAGCTGGTCCACTTGCTCGAAGATGAAAGCCCAGGGCACATCGGTAGGCTTACCTATAATCTCAGAGTTCATCAGGTTGCCCATACGTATGGCATAGGCGCAGATGGGCGTGACGATGGCAATGTTGTCGAGCGCCGTAAGGAAGGGCACCTTCGTGTGGCGGCTGTAGAGCCACAGGGCCACGATGAACATCAGCGTGCCGCCGTGCGAGGCCAGCCCGGTGTAGCCCGTGAACTTCCAGGAGCCGTCGGCCAGGAAACGGATGGGCAGGAACATCTCTACGATGTGTTTTCCTGACGAGAGGAAATACTCGGGCTCGTAGAAGATGCAGTGGCCCAAGCGGGCGCCTATGAGTATGCCGAGGAACGAGTAGAGGAACAGCGGTTCAAACTTCTCGTCAGGTATCTTCTGCTCCTTGAAGAGCCTGGCCTCAAGCAGATAGGTCAGCAGCAGGCCTATGGCCCAACAGAGCGAGTACCAGCGTATGCCCCAGGAGCCTATGGTGAAGGCCACGACGTCGGGGTTCCAGGAGATAAATAAAAAATGTGCCATTTTTTATTTGGATTAGGGATTAGAGATTAGGGAGTAGGGCGTGAGTGATATTGAGTAGGGAGTAGGGCGTGAGTGATATTGAGTAGGGAGTAGGGCGTGAGGGATATTGAGTAGGGAGTAGGGCGTGAGTGATATTGAGTAGGGAATAGGGCGTGAGGAATATTGATTAGGGAGTAGGGCGTTGAGGTGGGACGAAGTCGCCGTTTCTTAAGATTGAATTATTCAGTGCAGCTAATTGTTTTTAAGGGGTATAATAAGTTTTTCGAAATAAGATAATTGCTCAGAGTTAATATAACATTCATCAAAAGATAGCTCTAATTCACACATCACTTCGTTGAGTGAACCGAATGCTATTTGAATAAAGTGAGCTTTTTCTTTTGAAGAAAATCGTCCGAAACCTTCTGCAATATTAATTGGGATAGACATGACGGAACGGCGCAGCTGGTCACATAAGCCAAAGCGTTCGTCGGAGGGATATGTTTTGATGAGCCTGCATACCTCATGCGACAAGAATTTTGCATTCTTATAAACATCTAATTTTCTATAATAGAACTCTTCCATTTATGAAAAGGCATCAAGCTCTAATCCCTAATCCCTAATCCCTAATCCGATTCAACGTTATACGTTGAATCTAAAATGCATGATGTCACCGTCCTGCACGACGTAGTCTTTACCCTCTACGCCCATCTTGCCGGCTTCGCGCACGGCGGCTTCGGAGCCATAACGGATGTAGTCGTCGTACTTAATAACCTCGGCGCGGATGAAACCTTTCTCGAAGTCGGTGTGGATGACGCCGGCACACTGAGGTGCTTTCCAACCGCGGCGGAACGTCCAGGCCTTAACCTCCATCTCGCCTGCGGTGATGAACGTCTGCAGGCCAAGCAGCGAGTAGATGGCCTTGATCAGACGGTCGCAGCCGCTCTCCGTGAGGCCCATGTCCTCGAGGAACATCTGCTTCTCGTCGTAGCTCTCGAGCTCTGCGATGTCGGCCTCGGTCTGTGCGCTGATGATGAGCAGGCCGGCATGCTCGTCCTTCGTAGCCTCGCGCACGGCATCGACATAAGCGTTGCCCGTGGCGGCCGAAGCGTCATCGACGTTGCAGACGTAGAGCACGGGCTTCGTCGTCAGGAGGAAGAGGTTCTTGGCTGCTGCCTGCTCGTCCTCAGTCTCAAATTCCACGGTGCGCGCGCTACGCCCCTCGACGAGGGCGGCCTTATAGGCTTCGAGCACGCCCAGCTCCACCTTGGCCTGCTTGTCGCCGCCCACGCGAGCCTGTTTCTCGACGCGCTGGATGCGGCTCTCTACGGTCTCGAGGTCCTTGAGCTGGAGCTCTGTATCGATGATTTCCTTGTCGCGCACGGGATCGACGCTACCATCGACGTGTACGATGTTGGGATCGTCGAAGCAGCGAAGCACGTGTATGATGGCGTCGCACTCGCGTATGTTGCCCAGGAACTGGTTACCGAGGCCCTCGCCCTTGGAGGCTCCTTTCACGAGGCCCGCAATGTCCACTATCTCGCACGTGGCGGGCACGATGCGGCCTGGGTTAACCAGCTCTGCCAGCTTAGTCAGCCGCTCGTCGGGCACGGTGATTTGCCCCATCTGAGCGTCGATGGTGCAAAAGGGGAAGTTTGCTGCCTGAGCCTTGGCGCTCGAGAGGCAGTTGAAAAGTGTTGACTTGCCCACGTTGGGCAGCCCTACTATACCTGCTTTTAATGCCATTTGTCTGTGTATGTAAGTTGAGATGAAAGCCCTCGTGCGGGCGCCGAAGCGCGGCGAGGGTGTATATTAAGTGGGCGCAAAGTTACGAATTATATTCTAACTTATGTTTTTTTCTTCTCAACTTTCATGCTTTTTAAGCTGTTTTCACGCTTTAAGCCCACGGCAGCGACGAAAAAGGGTTTCCGGCAAAAGGCTTAAGGGTTCTCGGCAGCACCTACGATTACCTTTCCCTTGTATGCCGCAAGCTCGGCGTCGGTGAGGCGGATGACGTGGGTCATCTGCTCTTGGCTAAAGGGGATAGCATTGCGCGAGAGTTCGGGAACGTTGAAGCTCTTGAGAAGCAACAGGTTGTACTCAGGGTCGCGCTGCGGCAGCAGGAAAGCCTTGTGGCCCTTGCCCTCGTCATCGATGTAGGCTATGTAGGAGCGGGTGTAGTCTCCGTCTTCGCGCCGTGAGCTGAAGACAATCCAGTGGCTGTTCGACGACCACGACGTATAGCTCTCACCGGCGCTGGAGTTGGTCTGGCTGAGCGGATACGCTGTGCCGTCCTCGAGGTTCTTAATCCACAGGTCGGCATCCTTATGGTAGAGGTGGAACTGTCCGCAACGGGCGAGCGAGTAGAGCAGGAAACGGCCATCGGGGCTGGCAATGGGTACGCTGGCACTGAGCTGCATGCTACTGGCATCCACTTCGAGGCGCGGCTCGCCGAAGGTGAAGCTGACGGTGTCGAAGGGCATAGAATAGAGATCGTAGAAGAGGCTGTCGTAGCGGAGCACGAGGTTTGCTTCGAAGTCGTTGGCATACTCGAACTTTGGCAATCGTGCATCGCAGTAGTAAAGCCGTGTGCCATCAGCCGACCAGCAGGGGAAGGTCTCAAAATGGTCGGGCGTGCGAAAAATGTGACGCACCTCGTTGCGGTCGGCATCATAGAGCAGCAAGTCCGACGAACCATCGTACACCTCAATCTTCTCAGGGAAATCATAGTGAAACACCTGTGCCGTACTGTTAGTGCTGTAGGCTATCACGGGCAGTCGCGGATTCCAGTTGCCATAAGCCCCAGAGGCGATTATACTGTCGTGCTTAATAAGAATCTTATGGGCCTCGGCACCATTAGTGACTACCGTTCCCTTATTGTTTTCGCGCACGTGAAGATACATACGCTCGGCATTGTGGCCCTGGAACTTATGACAGTTGATACAATGATTCTTACCTGGTTTCAGGTCCCGGTAGTTTTCGTAGACCGTCCTGACCTCGAAATTGGTCAGGTTACGTTGGTAAATGCCCAGTTGGTGGTATAACTCATAGCCCGGCTCTATCAGGCGATAGGTCACGTATGAGTCAATATCCTCTTTAGCCACTTTGAACTTGAAAGCTGGATGACGCACCCAGCCTTGCTGTCTATGTGCATATACTCTAACCTCGAAGCTGTTGCCCTTATGCTCGCTGAGCAGGTTACGCCATGCTGTGGAGTCTATGTCGAACTTACCATCCTCTGTCGCTCCACACACAACACCTCCCACGTCGGCCACAAAAGCATCAGCAAGCTTGTCACTTACCATGAAGTTGAGCGGCGCAATGTTTGGCGGAATCGTTACGTCGCGGTAGTCGGGGTAGATGACGGCAGAGTCTGCCACGTCAGTGTAAGTCGTCGGCACAGCCGAAGGCCGGGAAGAGCAACCCGCAAGAATAATACCGCAAAAAGCAATACATATCTTAATAATCTTCATACTCCTTGTATTCCTTGGTTCTTGTAATAACGCCCCGCTCTTCTGCGGGGGGGATGGGGGCAGGCCTCAGTTCACGCCCGCCCTATTGTGTTGCTGCTCGTCGTCGCCGGGCTTTCGAGAGTCGTGCAAGTTTCCGAAATAATAGTAGTAGGGGTAGTAACCTTTGTATTTCTCGAACAGGACCTTGGCGCCTTCCTCGCGGTTCTGCATATAGGGAATGGCTTCCTTGATGAACTGTTCGTAAATATTCATCTGCATCTCAAGCTGAGGGAAGGCTTTCAGAATGCCTGGTTCATTTACCGCAGCAATGGTGAGGCCTTCGGCTATAGAGCGGGGCAACGATTCGCCTACAAGTTTCTCGCAACACAGCAGGAAGTTGGGCATTCGCTTGGCATAGAGACAGGCTACTGCGCTCCACTCCAGGGCTTGCTTGTTCTTGAACGTTTTCTGGACGGCATAGTAGCCTAAGAAGCCTGGCTTGAGGAAGAACTGCTCAAAAGTATGGCGCGCGGGAGCCATCTCGATGACCGCGGCGAGCTCGGGGTCGGCGGCTACGAGTTCCGGATGCCCTGTTAGAGGTTCGAACCTACGCAAGAACGCGCTTTCGAAAGGTGCTTTCCTGATAACGCGGAAATACTTGCGGGCAAGCACACTGTCTCCATCTATGAGTGCCAGTTTGGCCAGATACTTTAACGAGTAGAGCGACGGACCGTCCATCGTCATGTCTTCCATTACATAGTGACGCGCTGCACGGTAGAGGCCAGCATGGTAGTTGCAGTCGATGATGTGATAGTTCAGACAAAAGCTTGGCTTGCGATTATAGCCCAAGGCTGTAATGGAATCAAACTCCAACTGTATGTCGAAGAGGCGGTCGGCCAGCTGCCCTGTGCGCGCCAAGGCAATGGCATAGTAGCCGGCCACGAACCTGTTGCGAAGATCGGCATGTTCATGTGCTGTGGCTGACATTCCGGCGAAGTCGTCGTTGAGCAGCTGCACCTGCATGTGGGTCAGCGTGCGCAAGTAGGGGTGACGGCTTTCGAGATGCCACGCACTCAGTCCGAAGCACAGCGCTACGACAAGCAGTTCAGCAACAGCCCAGCGCCAAGAGGCGAGTGGCAACTTACGACCATCACCTTTGAATAGCCTCATCGCTAAGGCCAACAGGCCAAAGGCCACAACATATAAAGCGGGAATCGCCAGAATGCGCCCAGGCTCGAACATATAGTATAGGTTAAGCCCCACGTGCGCAGTCCACAGCATCCAGGCTGCTGCGGGCACATAGCTCAGACAACGCCAGCCGTTTCTGAGCCTCAGACAGTAGCAAGTGAGCCACGTGCCGGCAGTGAGCAGCAGCGCCACCAGCAGACCGCCGGCCAGGGGCCAGCGATAGAGCGTCAGCAGGGCGCGCCCTGCTATACACAGCCAGCCGAATGATTTCTGAGCCAGCCAGTGCATCAGCATGGCGTCGGCGGCGAAGAACGAACGCTCGTAGGCTATGCGCATGACATCGCCCATCCACCAAGAGGCCCACAACCATGCGAGCACAAAGAAGAGGCACATGGCTGCAAGCCCCCAAGGCCGGCGGGCGGCAGGGCGGACGGCAGGTGCAGCAGCCTTGCCCTGCGCCTTAGTGTTTTTGTCTGTTTGCTTCTTATTCTTCATAACTTGCCAGCTCAGCTTCTGTATCGTAGACGATATGGTTCAACTTACCTGTAGATATCTGCACTGCGTCCTTCGTCAGCTCGGGTACGTTGTAGCTCTTAAGCAGGACGGTGTTGTAGTCGGGGTCGCGCTGCGGCAGCAGGAAAGCCTTGTGGGCATGACCATGCTTATCGAAGTATGCAATGAAGACGCGCGAGTAGGCCGCATCAATCCGGCGGCTGGCAAAGGCTATCCAGCGGCCGTTGGACGACCACGAGTGGTAGCTCTCGGCCTTGGCGCTGTTGGCCTCCGTAAGCGGATACAGAGCCTCTCCCCCACCCTCTCCTTCGAGGGCAGGCGCAGGCTCCGCGCTGCTTACGGCCTTAGCAGTGCTCTCCTCGGGAAGCGGTGAGAGAGCCTTTACCCACAGGTCGGCACTGTTGTGCCAGATGTGGAACTGCCCGTAGTCGCCCTGCGTATAGAGCAGGTAACGGCCGTCGGGGCTTATGCGCGGCACACTGGTGCTATGCCCCTGGCTGCTGGCATCCACCTCGAGGCGCAGCTCGCCGAAGGTGCGTGTATCGGGGTCGAAGGACATGGAATAGATGTCGTAGAAGAGGCTGTCGTAGTGCATGGCTGTCACCCCTTCCAGATTCTCGACGTTCTCGTCGAAGGGCAGCAATGCGCGGCAGAAATAGAGACGTTTGCCGTCGGGAGCCCAGCAGGGGAAGGTCTCCAGATAGTTGCCGGAACGTATGATGTGGCTTACGGAGTTGCGCTCTACATCGTAGAGCAGGAGATCCGACTTCACGTCGAGCACTTCAATCTTTTCTTCGTGATACATGTGGAACACCTGCCCTGTCTTGTTCGTAGAAAATGCTACGAGGGGCAATGTCGGGTGCCACGACGGATAGACGCCGGCGGCTATGATGCTGTCGTGCTTGATAGCTATCTTATGAGCCTCGCTGCCGTTGACGATTACGGTGCCGCCATGACTTGCACGCACGTGGAAGAGCATATGGTCGGTGGAGTAGTTCTGGAAGTTGTGGCAGTTGATGCAGTGGTTGTCCTTGTCGGTGAACGTGCGGTTGTTCTCGTAGATGACAGCCTCGTCGAAGTTCGTGAGGTTACGTTGGTAGAGGCCCAATTGCCGGTAGAGCTCATAGCCCGGCTCTATGAGGCGGTAAGCGAGGAATCCGTCGATAGGTTCTTCAGCCACGTGAAGCGTGTAGGGGCTGAAGCGCACCCAGCCCGCTGGCCGATGGGCATAGACGTGTACGGCAATGTCCTTGCCACGGTTCTGCTCCAGCAGTTGCCGCCAGGCCGTGGAGTCGATGTCTGTCTTGCCGTCGGCGGTTGCCCCGGCCACTACATCGCCTATTTCGACGACGAACTCCGTGGCGCCCTCGTCGCTGACGCGAATGTTCAGGGGGGCTATGTTGGGCGGTATGGTGACATCGCTATAGTCGGGGAAGATTGTGGCCGAGTCGGACAGCTCAGCGAAAGCTGTGGGCACGGCCGTAGGGCGAGAGCTACACGCGGCAAGAAGCAGCATGCAAGCAAACGGAATAACACTCTTAATAATCCTCATACACAAATAATACTCTTAATAATCCTCTGACATACCTTTAATTTAATATGCTACGCCCCTCCCTCTGACGGAAGGTGACGGAGGTCGGTCTTAATTAACTCCTACATTCGAGCTGGCATGCTCTTGCGTTGAGCTCTTGCGCGTGGCCTTGAGGTTCCCGAAGAAATAGTAGTAGGGATAGTAGCCTTTGTAGCTGTCGAACAGTTGGCGGGCATAGCGCGGCCGATCTTTCAATTCTGCTGACACATTGCCCAAAAAACCGGAATACATCTGTGCCGTCATCTTCAGCTGTGGGAAAGCCTGCATGATGGCAGGATTCTTCGAGGCCTGTGTCACAAGGCCTTCGGCGATGCTCTTTTGCGGCGTTGTGCCTACGAGAGGCTGACAACGTTCGAGGAAGGCCGGCATGCGTTTGGAATAGAGGTTCGACATGAGGCTGTGCTGCAGGGCCGTTGCCGTGCGTCCCGCCAACAGCACGCAGTTGTAACCCAGGAACACTGGAGCCTCGTAGAAGCTTTCGAAACTATCCGTGACGGGTTCCGTCTGGCGGAGGAGCGCAAACTCGGGGTCGGCAGCCACTCGCTCCGGGTTGTCGAGCATGGCTGAGTAGCGCTCAACGAATGTCCCTTCGAAAGGCGCACGGCCTATAATGCTAAGGTATTTGCGTGCCAGAGCCCAGTTGTGGTCGAGCAGTGCCAGGCGTGTAAGATGCTTCAGCGTTGCGAGCGACGGTCCATCCATCGTGAGGCGCTCGATGGCTTTGTGCTCGGCAGCGCGGAAGAGCCCGGCGGCGTAGTCGCAATCGATGATATAGTAGTTCGAGCCAATGTCCGGTTCGCCCGAGTAGTTCTTGATGTACAGCGAGTCGAAGTCGAGACGTATGTCGAACATGTCGTCGGCCAAACGTCCCGTATGTACGAGGGCTATGGCGTAGTAGGCGGCCAGGGGGCGGTAGGACAGCGAGGCATTATCATGGGCTGTCTGGATCATTCCGTTCCAGTCGTCGTCGAGCATCTGTACCTGCATGCGTGTCAACGGGCGGGCATAGGGGTGCCTGAAATGTGTTATGGCCACGGGCACGGCGAAGCACACGACGAGGGTCACCGCCGCAGCCACCCAGGTGCCCACGGTGGCGGATGCCAAGTCGTGATGCTGGTAGTGCGAGGATTTGCTCTTGAATGTCCAGATGATGAAGGCATCGACGGCGCATACGTCAACGCCCAAGAACAAAATGCCCAGCGTGCGGCCGGGCTCGCTCTCGAAGTAAAGGTTAAGGCCGGGCCAGGCCGTCCAGACCATCCAGGCGCTTACGGGCAGCAGGCTGAGCCATCGCCAGCGTGGGCGCAGCCGCAAGCAGTAGCCTATGAGCCACGTAGCGGCCACCAGCAACAGCGCTACGACAAAGCCGCCAAGCAGGGGCCAGCGATAGAGGAGCAGCAAGGCGCGTCCCGCTATCCACAGCGAACCGAACGGCTTCTGCCAGAGGAAGTGCATGATTGTAGAGTCGGCAGCCAGGAAAGAGTTCTCGTAGGCTATGCGGAAGAGATCGCCCATCCACCACGACGCCCATGCCCAAGCCAGCGCAAAGAGCAGGGCATAGGCCAAGACTCGACTGTGTCTATTGTTAAAAGGTATTTGCTTCATGTCCTTTCTGCTTTTGACTGCAAAAATAATAGAACTTGCGTTAAGGACAAAGGATTAAGGGAAAAAAATAACAAAAAACGCCGCAGTCATCGTCTGATGGCTGCGGCATAGAGCTTTCAGGCGGTCCGGCACTTGCCTGGTTGCCTGAACATTATTTTACGACAACTTTCTTGCCGTTGATGATGTACATGCCTCGTGAGACGTGGTCGACGCGTCGGCCTGCGATGTCAAACACTTCGTGGTTGCCAACGCTGTCGCCGGCCTGGATGTCAGAGATGGCGTCGGGTTCAGGTTGCGTGTTGGTGCAGACGGTGTCGGTCATGTCGTAGTTGGCGGTCATGATGACGACGTTCTCAATGCCGAGCTTCGTGATGACGTCGGGGAGCTGGGCTGTTCGCTTGTTGGTAGCCCACAGGAAGTTGCCGTCTTTGTCGTAGAACTTATGGCCGGCGTAGTTCTTGGTGCCCTGGAAGGTTATGTTCTTGCCCGAGACGCGGTACCAGTCGTCCGTGACAGGCTTGGCGTCGGGAGCGAAAGCCTCGTAGTCACCACCGATGTAGGGCGATGTTGTGGTTGCCATGAGGTAGGGGTATTCATCGTTGGCGCGCGTGTAGCCGTCGCTCGCGGGCACGCAACCGAAGATATTGTCTTTGTCGGCGCGCTTCTTGATGATACGGTCGTCGATGAACATGATGTTGCCGAGCTTCTTCTCATACTTCTGCATATATTTCTTGGCGGCATCGATGTCGGCCTGCGTCGTAGTGACTGTGTAGGAGGCATAGTCGCTGACCTCGTACTTGGTCACGGGGATGAACATACCGTAGGCTTCGAAGAGCTCCGAGAGGTCGGCTTTGGCGACGTCGCAAATCATCTTGGCCAGGTGCAGGTAGTCGTCCCTGCCGTAGGACGTAGGACCGCTTCCGCCGGAGCCGCTCCACTTGTTGATGGGTTTCTTGCGCATCTGGCGGAACAGGTTGGGCAGGAATTCATCGTCGTTGTGGGCAGCGTGGAAGTAGAGGTAAAGCTGGAAGAACAAGCCCGTGGTCATCCAGATGTCACGTCCGAGCCAGGGTGTCTGGTTGAGCATATAGTCGAAGTTCTGGTGAGGATACCAACGGCGTGAGCTGAGGATTCCGCTCTCGAAGGTGTTGATGTTCGAGAAGAGGTTGTTGGAGCTCTCGGTGGTGCCTATGACGTTGATGCTGCCCTGGTGGTTGTGACCTATCTCGTGGCTGGGTCCCCAAAGGTTGCCGGCGCTGGTGGACATGGTCTTGTAGTTCATGATGGTGGGGATGGTGCTCTCGGTGTACCATGTGCCGCGCGTCGTGGAGTGCATGTAAGAGCTGGCGCCGCTGAAGCAGTTCCAGACGTTGTTGTACACGCCGTCGAAGTCCTCGACGCCCATGTAGCGGTCCTCGTTGGCGCAGACGGTGTTCCAGATGTGCATCAGGCCTTCCATCTCATTAGGCTCTGCGGCCTTGACGAGGTCGGCATCCATCTGGAAGACGAGGCGCTCGGTCTTGAGGTTGAGGAAGGGGCTGGCTTTGAGCAGCTGTTGCTGCAGCAGCTTCCAGTCGGCGTTGGTCATGCCGCGTGTGGCATCCCAGTAGCCATTGAGGGCTCCACCTTCGATGTGCACGGTGATGTCGTTGTGGCGGGCGAGGCGGCGGTAAACGGAGGAGGTGCCCGCCCTCACGCGATAGAGCACGTAGAGCATCTTCTGCTCGCCAAACTGGAGCAGGTTGAGACCCGCCTTGAGCTGCGTGAGTCCGCCTGTAGGGTGGTTGCCGGCCACGCCGTCGGTGCTCACGTCTTCGACGTAGAGCTCGGCATAGCTCGAGGGATTGGCGCTGACGTAGACGTAGATGATGTCGCCCTTGTTAGCCACGATACCTGTTGGACCTGAGAGGCGGCCGAAGGGATTCGACATCGTGAAGTTGCTGGCGTTGGCCATCTCCTCGTCGTGGCTGTAAACATGATAGTCGGCGATGCGGAAGAATTTCTCGTAGCCTGCGGTGTAGCCTGTGGAGGTGTTGGTGTACTGCTGCCAAGTGTCGTTCTTCACTTTGAGTACCATGGCCTGCATGTCTTCAGTGAGGGTGGCGAAGTCGGCGTTGGCGGCCAGCTCGCTGTCGCTCAGGGCAGCGATGTCAGCCTTGAGCGTCGTGCAGGCCTTGTCCTCGAAGAGGTTGTTGAGGGCGGTCTGGAGGGCTGCCTTCTTGGCTACTATCTCGTTGTACTTACCTATAGTAGCCTCGTACTCGGCCAGACGCTCGCGGGCCGCATCGATTGCTTCCTGCGAGACCTCAGCCTCCTGGATGGACCAAGCGCTGGCGGCGGCATCATGACTCCAGAGCACTACGTTGTGGCTCTGCGTGGCGGCATCGTGCAGGCCGCGGTTATCGCCCGGGTAGTAGATCTTCCACAGCGACTCCCACTTGCTGTTGATTGACTCGATGTTGAAAGCCACGTTGGCTTGAGCGGTGGTGGTAAAGGGTACGCTGGTCTGTGTCTGTCGGTTGATGTAGCGCTGTGTCAGCAGGTTCTTTATCAGCCATCTGTCGCCGCTCTTCTCGAGGGTCCAGTACTGCGAGATGTCGTCGGCATTGAGTTCTTCGGCCTTGATGTCGCCGCCCGCATCGTCGGGGGCATGCATGGCAAGACCATAGTATGAGATGAAGCGGTAATACTTGCCTTCGCTCAGTTCGCTGACGTAGCCTGTCTTAGCTGCTATGTTCTCGAGCACGGCGGCCTCATCGACGTCGGTGGCGGCTTCAATCTTCCAGTCGCTGCCGGAGTCGCCCGAGTAGCTCCACTTGGTGATGCCCGTGCCCGAGTTCGTCTTGTTGAGGCACGACTGCCCGCTGAAGTCGCTCTTCGACGAGATGTTGAAATAGCCGGTTGCGTTGGGGCTGCTCTGGATGTAAACTACGGTGCTGCCGCTGCTGGGGGATTCCCAGGTCTCGTTGAGGTACTCGCCGGTGTTGGCGCTTCGAACGATGTAGCCGTCGCTCTTGGCATCGATAATCCATATCTGCGAAAGGTTGCCGGCAGTATTCACCTTGTTGGTGGCGATGGCAGTGCCTGGAGTGTTGGCCGTGAGGTAAGCTGTGGCGGTGCGTCGGTTCACGATGCGCACAAGCCCCGTAGGCACGCTGGCTGCCATGATGCTGCTTGCCGCTGCGAGGCAAGCGAAAAAGAAGAGGTAGAACTTTTTCATGAATATTCAGTTAGTATTATTGGCAAGATAGACATAGGTTTGCGCACAAAGCGCCCCTATTGCGGGACAAATATACGAGTAATATCCGACACGGCAATATATTATGAATTAAAAAAATGAAAAACACGTTTTTTTAACTCAAATCTCTGCAGAGTGGACGTCTAAATCAAAAACTGACTATTACTGTCCGATATAATTTCTTTGAATTGCAATTATTGCTGTCCGCTAAAACTCAGATGCGCAATAATCATCGTCCACTGAACGATAGCGTTGTAGGCACGACTTCAGGTAAACGGAAGGTGGGCTGTCTTATAATGCACACAGCCGAATGTTTTCGGCAACTGAAATGAAAAGGAGCTGTGGCGAGGTTTTCCGCCACAGCTCCTTGGCTGATATATCTACGCGAGAGCGTAGAGCTATGTCCGATGAACTACTTCACCACGACCTTTGCACCATTGATGATATAGAGGCCCTTGCTGATACCGCTGAAGTTCTCAGCAGTGCCTATGATGCGGCCGTCGATGCTGTAAACCTTGCCGTCGCGACGGACGTTGTCGGTAGCGATGGCTATGCCGTCCTCTGTGCCGTCGAAGTCGAAGGTGACAGCGCCTATAGCGCCCTCCTCAGGAATGATGTAAGCGCCGTGGGCGTTGACGCCGTTGGTGATGAAGGCCTCAGTCATGAAGAGCTGGTTGAGCGGCTCGTTGTTGTGGTATATGCCAAGAATTGCGCGGAGAGCACCGCCGGTGACGATGTAACCTTCGCCGAGGGTCTTCTGGACATAGGTGCCGACGAAGTTAGCGCCCTCCTGAGCCTTGGGCTCCAGGTCGTAGCCGTGGTGGAACTTTACCAAGTCGGGCGTGTTATCGTCGTTGTACTCCTCAACCTCGCCCAACTTGTAAACAAACGGATGGCCTGCCTCGACCTTGTTGATGGCAGCGAAGGTGACGTGTGTGCCTTCGACCTTCTCAACGCTGTAGAGGGCGCCGTTGCCTTCCTCTACGGTGATGTCTACAGGATAGCACATAGCATAGAGGGCACCAGCCTGAATTTCCATGTAGAAGCCGGGCTCGGTGTAGCCGGCTGCGCTGCCAATCTCTTCGATGAGGAGGCTGCTGCGGCTGCCTACGTTTGAGGCGTCCCAGGTGACGAGCTGGTTGTAGTTGCGAGCTACGTGGAGGTAGTTCTGCTTAGCGCCTTCGAGGTCCTTAGCGGCGATGAGGTTAAAGCCGAAGCCCAGTGGCGAAACAGTGAAGAGCGTCGGGTGCAGGTCGAGGGTGACACCGCCCGTGGTGCCGGCAGCCTTCACGAAGAGACCCGTGGCACGGTTCTGAATCATGTAAGCGGTGTCGCCTACGGCGATGAAGCGGAACTGAGCGAGCTCAGCATCCTGAATATCGTCGGAAGCATCGACGAAGAGGCCAGTGCCCAGGAGTGCTTCTTCGGTATAGATGGGCAGTACGGAGCGCACGCCGTCGTTAGACTCTACGCGGGCTGCTACGACATACTTGTCCCAAAGGGCTTCGTCCTGAACGGACTCGTCGCTGCCAACGACAGCAGCGCCGGCTTCAGTGTCCCAACCATTGGCAATGAAGGTCTCCTCAGAGCCGAAGCGGAAGCGATACCACGTATCTGTCTTGATGGAGTTGGCAGCCTCGAGCACGCCGTCGAGCAGGTTGTTGATCTTGGTGATGAAGTCCTGGCTGGTTGCCTGCTTGTAGATCTTAGCATCGTCGTAAGCCTTGGCGTCAGCTAAGGTCAGCTGCAGCTGGTCGGCTACGGAGCCGCTGTTCCAGGTGCCGGGGTTGGAGCCAATGACGATGCCGTCGGCAAAGGCCTCTGCCTTGGCGATGACCTCGCGCAGCTCGGTCGGATCGACGAACTGAGCCTTGAAAGCATCATAGGCAGCCTTCAGGGCGTCGAATTCTTCCTGAGTTACCTCGTTGGGATTGATGGTGGCCTGCTCTTTAAGAAGGTTGTCAAGAGCCTTGGCGGGCTCGCCGATAATGGCGTACTGCGACGTCTCGGGCATCTCAATCTGGAAGAGCTGGAACTCGCTGCAGTGGCCGAAGCCGCGGGTCTCACCGCCCGTTGTGCGGTCGATGTAGAAGCGGAGGTACTGATAGCCCTTCGAGTCGAACGTGGCGGTCTTTGTTTCTGTGTTGTTAGCAAAAGGCATGTCGAGCGAAGCCAGTTCAACCCAATCCTCGTCAGCAGCGGCGGGGTCGTTGCTGCCGAATACGCCCCACTGGGTGATATGGTCGTTGCCAGCACCGTTGCGGCGGGTCATCGACAGCTGTAGTTCGCCGTAGCCACCCTCGTGAAGGGCTACCTGCAGATAGTGGACGTGGTAGCCCGGATTTACGGAGTAATCGGAGTGCCAATAGGTCGAGCTGTTGTTGTCAATAAGATCTGCAATAGAACCTTCAGCTGTAGAGGTGTAGGGCGAGCTGAGCTGATCGACCTCGGTAATCAGGGCTGAGTACTGAAGTTCCTTGGAGTCGGTGAGCTCCTTATCAGCGGTAGCCTTCAGCTCGTTGTAAGCTGTGGTGAGTTCCTTCTGTTGGCGGATAGGCTCATAGGCGGCGAGGATTTCTTCAACCTCAGCATCGCTCACGGGCTCGAGGTACCACTCTGATGCGCCGGGGCCGGAAACTGCAGTGTAGGTGCTGTACCAACCGATGACGTAACCGTAGCTGCCTGCACCGCTGCTGTGGCCATTCTGATGGAACCGAACGTTGCTCGAAGGATCGTCGCCTGATGCGTAGATGCTGAAATAGGTAATACCGTCAATGGTAGCGGCGGGGTCGAAGATCAGTTCGCCGGCGCCGTCCTCGGTCATGCGGGGAATCTGAGAGCTGCCCGATGTCAGACGATTGACGGAGAGGGCATTGAAGTGCTGCTCAGGATAGATGGCGGGAACGACATCGTAGCCCTTGCCATTCTTCGAGACCTTCCAGAGGATGGAGGCAGCGTCCGTTGCATCGCCCTCGTCGGGAGTTGCCCACATAGAATAGTAGTAAACCGAGCCGTTGGAGTTGACCTGCTCGATAGCATACATGTACTTGTCGCCGGTGCTGTAGGTCAGACCTGTGCGGAAACGATAGTAGCCGTCGGCAACGTTGTCGTAGGGAACTTTCGATGCCAAGAGAACCTCGTAAGTATCGATAATGGTTTGACCATGCTGGGCAAGCATTTCCTCGGTGAGGGCCTCGGGGTCTTCATTCTCAAGAGCGTGGGCTGCGGCAAGGGCCGTGAAGAAGGCCTCAGCAGCTGCTGCGTCGTAAGAACCGGGAGTGCCGTCGGAGGGGAACTGCTCCTCTTCGAAATCATGGGCGTCCATAATCTCGATGAGCTTGTCCCAAGCCACGTCGATTGCAGGACGGGGCTTCAGAGTGATATAGAAGTTAGAGGTGTTGGCAAAGGCGTGGTAGCTGGTCTCATCGGAGCTTACGGTGAGGACGAGCTGAGTCTTGCTGTTGTCGTCTTCGTTGACGAATTCGAAATGCTCGGTATTGCCAACTTCTGCGCGAGCCGTACTCTCATCGATTTGCACAGAGATAGGGCCGATTGGGTGGCTGGGGTGCTTACCGGGAGTGAAATCAAATTCGACCTTGCCGATGTAGTGAGTCTTTGAGAGCGACGTGATAGTGTAGTCGTAGGTCTGTGAGGATGAGTAGGCGCTGTAAATAGAGAGCCATGTCCCATCCCAGAACGTCATATTGTTGTGGACACATTTGATGCGGATGCCGTGCTCTTTGTCCTTGGTCTCATACTCGTTGGCATAAGCCGGGCTGCCAGAAGCTGTCCAGCCGCCGGTGTTCTTGCTGATTTCGACGACGATTTCATCGTCCTGAGCCTGAACCGCTGCTGCTCCGAAGAAGGAGAGAAACAGCGCTAAAAGGAAGTAGATTTTCTTCATACGGTTAAGGGATTAAGTTAATAATAAAAGATTGAAATAGGTGTGTAGTCTGTAGTCGTACATCGGGGATCGGGGAGCGTACGTTCGCATGCGAGACAAAGATAGGCTTTTATTTCGGATAGTTGTGACGACGAAGGCCGAGACCGCCACCCTTTTACGTATTTTTAACTAAAATAGAGGCCGAGAGCCGAAAAAGGCCACCCCGACGTGGGGTGGCCTTCATTATTGTTAGCGCGCTGGGCGCTGCGAGTGTCGTTGTGGCTTACTTCACGGTAACCTTAGTGCCGTTGATGATGTATACGCCCTTCTGGGTGAGGCTGTTGATGTTGCCACGACCTACGAGGCGGCCATCGATAGTGTAGATGTTGCCAGTGCGGCTTACGTTGCTCAGAGCGGCGTTGATGCCATCCTCGATGGTCTCGTCGAGGACAACCTCAACCTGAGTCTGACGTGCGAACGGAGCATCCTCACCCTCGCTGATGTAAGCGCCATCTGCGCTGACAAATTCACCATTAACGGTCAACTTCGTGGTGCCGTCCTCGTTGAAGACAATAGCACCCTGGCCTACTTCGATGCGGTGGTCAGCACCTTTGAGGAAGCCCTCGGTCATGAGTTCAGCCTGAGGATCGAACTTGTAAGTGAAGTGAGCATATTCGGGCTCATCGTCAATGGCGCGATCGTCGGGAGCAACATATTCGCCGCTCTTGATGTAGATGAACGGACGTCCGGCAGAAGCCTCGTTGGTCTCAATCTTACCAAGGGTGATGGTAACCTGGTTGTCGTTATGCTCGAGGCTGGCAACGGTCCACATCTGGCCTTCGGAAGCATCGGTAGCCTTGACAGTCATAGGATAGCAGCGTACGCTGTAGGTTCCGGGATATGCGGGGAAGACGAAGTCGGTCTTCTCGTAGTCGGAAGCGACATCCTCAACCTCCTCGATGAAGAGGCTACCACGGCGGCCGTCACCATCGGAATAACCGACGTAGGTCTCGAGGGTGTTCCAGGTGCGTGCGAAGTGGAGAGGCTCTTGGTTGCGTCCTGCGAGGTCGCGGGCAACAATCTTGTTAGCACCCCAACCGATAGCGTCGACAACGAACTGCGAGGGACGTACGCTCAGGCGTACATAGCCGCTGTTGTTGGTGTTGCGGTTAGCAGAGAGGAACAGGCCCGTAGCCTTGTTCTGGATAACATAAGCGGAGTCGCCAATGTTCACGAAGCGGAAGAGGGCGAGGTCGGGAACCTGAATATCTTCCTCAGCGTCGACATAGATGCGCTGATCCTGACCAACCGTAGCAAGCTCGGAGGCAGAGATAGGAACTACACGGCGGCCCATGACATCATTGCCGTTATCATCATAGTCGATAACTTCTTCTTCCTGGTTGGCAACGACTGCATACTTGCCGAAGATAGCCTCATCGTAGTATCCAATGACTTCGCCGTCGATGGTCCTGTTGCTGGTTTCGCAACCACCTGTGCTCCATCCGTTTTCAGCATATTCATCTTCAGTGCCGAGACGGAAGCGATACCACTTACCCTCCTTAACCTTAATGGCACTGGACTCGAGATCGTTATTAGCTTCGAAATCGGCAATGAACTTTTCAGACTGAGCGTCGGTGTAAGCACCGGCAGCATCGTAAGCCTTAGCCTGTTCGATGAGAGCAGCAAGAGCAGCACCAGCAGAATCGCTTGCCCAGTAACCGGGATCTGTGCCCTGCTTGACAATGCTCGGACGGTTCTCGACGGCAGCGATAGCGTTGCGCAGAGCTGCGGGATTGACGAACTTAGCCATGAAGGCATCGTAAGCGGCCTTGATTGCGTCGTAGTCTGCTGTGGTCAGATCGCTATTATCGACGGCGTCGAGGCGTTCGACAATCTCTTCGAGGTTAGTGGCGGTAGCGCCCATTGCCAGGAACTGTGAGGTGGGATTAGGCTCCTGATAGCTGAACTGACATTCACTGATGTGCCAATAGCCACGGTTGTTGGTGGTGGCATCAGAATATATGCGCAGGTACTTATAGCCCTTAGTGTCGAAAGGTTCAGAGGTGAAGCTCTCATTATCGGAACCATAAGGTGTGTCCCAAGTCATCAGTTCCTCCCATTCGCTCTCGTCAGCATCGGGGTTATTGCTACCATAGATGCTCCAAGAGGTTGTATGGTCATTGCCAGCGCCACTACGGCGGGAGAAGAAGTAGCTGATGGGCTGATCTACGGGCTCTTTCAGCTCCACTTGCAGGTAGTGGAAGTGTTGTTCAACATCGCCACCTCCCCAATAGGTGTGCCAGAAATTATCAGTTTTGCCATCGATGAGGACGCCGTCACTCAGGTTTCCGCCATCGGCGTTGCCAAGGTCGTTCTGGCTGTAGGGGCTTGAGAACTGGCTGGCTTCAGTGATGAGTTTTATGGTTGTGGCGTCCTTAGCCACATTGATGCTGTCCTTAGCTTGAGAAATCATCTGGCGGATATCGCGTATCATGCTGTCTTTATCTTTCAGAGGAGCCCAGTCTGCAATAATCTGAGCTGCCTCGGCATCGTCCACGGGCTCGAAGATCCACTCAGAAGCACCGGGGTTGAAGGATGCAGCGTTGAAGCTGCTGGACCAGCCTACGATGAAGCCATTGACACCTTTGCCTTCGCTGTGGCCTTCCTGGTGGACGTAGAAGAAATCGTTAGCATCCTGCTTTGCGCTGCGGATGTTCACCCATGTGATGCCATCCCAGTCGTCGGTGTAGACGGGGTCGAGGGCCATGAGGGTGGTGTCAGCCGTGTTTGTCATTTCAGCATGTGTGCTACGGTTAATGTGAGTGAAGCGGCCGTCCTTGTAGGCGTTTACAAAGTCGTAGGTGCCGTCGCCCTTGTTCTCGATACGCCAGAGCGAACGGGCCTTACCCTCGATGATGTCACTACTGTTGTCCTGGAACTGGTCAAGGCTGAACCATGCGGCCCAAAGCTTGCCGTCCTGTTCGTGACCCATGAGGAACTTGTCAACAACTTGCGATTCGGTGATAGGATTGCCGTCGGCGTCCTCGCCTGTCTTGACATTGTTGGTGTACTGCATAGCACCCTTGATGCGATAGTAGCCGGTCGGGATGCTGTAGTCGAGGTTGCGTGTTTCTTTCAGAGCTTCCAGTTTAGCCTCGGCATCGGCAACCATTTGCTCTGCGGCGGCCAGAGGATCTTCTGCGGACAAGATGATTTTCTCATTAGTCAACTGATCAAGAGCTTCCATGAAGGCATTGTAGGCATCTTCATCATACATGCCGGGACCCGCGCCAATGGGGAAATTATATTGCTGAGCGCCCAGACGATCGTAGGCGTTGTTCATCACTTCGATAGCCTGTTCGAATTCGCCCTTGACCAGAGCGGGATAGAGCTGGAAGCGCGTCATGTGGAAATAGCCACGGGCGCCATTATCGCCAGCCTGATTTTCGGAGTAGAAACGCAGGTACTGGTAGCCCTTGGCATCGAAGGCACCAGACTGCAGCGTTTCAGTGTTATTGGAGTACGGCGTATAGAAGTAGGCAAGTTCTTCGCAATCCTCCTTGGCTGCATTCAGGTCGTTGGTACCTTGAACGCTCCACTCAGTAGTGTGGTCGCTGCCGACACTACGACGCGTGAACTCAAACATAATGAGTTCAGGCAGACTTTCGGGATCCAGAATCTTTACCTGAAGGTAGTGAGTACCCGGAGTCTGACTGTTATGATGCCAGTCGGAGTGCCAGAAATCCGAAGCGTACTCTCTACCAACTGCGTACTCATCAGGGCAAGGCAGGCCAACCAAGGGCCACACAGAACCTTCACCTGAGTCTGTACAGGGGTTCAGTTCGCCGGCATCGCCATAGAGCTGAGCCAAGACATCTGTGATGATGGGATTGTCATAGTCGGGAGTGAAAGCACTAACCGACTGCGCCGACATGTCTGTCAGCCCAAACAGTCCTAACAACATTGCAAAAAGAAGGTAAATTCTCTTCATAGTTGTAATTTTAAAATTAGTTAATAATGTTAGTAATAAATTTGGTTAATAATCTCCGTTTGATAACTCAGATAATATGTTTTAACAGCTGTTTTTAGGCCGTTTTCCACATTCGCAGATGCAAACGTACAAAAAAACCGCACAGGTCAGTCCGTGCGGCTATTAAAAAACGTTAAACAGAGTGATTTTAACTAAAAATAAGTGTAGAATCTACCTTTTAAGAGGCTTCTATAAGTCGTCAAGCAGGTGCATAATCTTGTCGCCGAGGGCGCTCTTGCGCTCAATGTGCTCGAGGGTGGCCGTTACGAAGGGATTGGTGTCGAAATCGCCGCGCACCTGCTCGAAGTCGCGCTCCACGGTGTTGGGGCTGCTGCCGTCGAATCCGAAGCCTGTGTGTGCCGAGAGCGAGAACTCCTTGCGGGCATCGGCGTAGAGCATACGGTCGAGCTCCACGACACTCTTAAGCCAGCGCTCTACGATGTGGCGCAGGTCGGACAGCGTGACGCTGCCGTCGGCGAGGCCGTAGTAGTCGAGCATAGTCTGGTAAGCCCACGTCCACTCATACTTATAATAATTAATGTGTAGCTCTCGCAGGTTGGCGTTGAGTTCCTCGATGCTGCCTATGGTGCAAGCCTCGACGTCGTCGAGCAGACGGTCGACGAGTTCCTTGGGAGCTATCAGGCCTGCCAGGTCCACCCATGTGCCGCGGCCGTCGGTGCGGCGCGGCTGCAGCTCGCGCAGCAGGCTCTCGGCCGACGAGCAGTCGGTGCGCTCGAGGTGCGAGATGAGTGAGTTGCCGAGGAATTTCTCTATGGCGAGGCGGTAGAGCTGCTGGCCGCGGCGCAGCGAGCTGTTGGTAATCTTGGCACTCTGGTAGGCATAGACGTCAGAGGTGGGACCGCTCAAGCGCTCCAGCTCCTCGAGCACGGCCAAGCCGTGCACCATCTTATCTATGGTGTAGGGCGAGAGCAGGTTGAAGTTGACCTGATCCAGCCTGCCTTCGGCGTGGCGGCCGTCGCGCTTAGGCCATTTCTGGGCATCGCGGATGGTGCCTACGGAGCGCAGGTTGACGCCAGGCGCCAGGTAGGTCTCGCCGTTCTTCTCTATGAGATATGAGAAGGGCATGTCTGACGTGTCGGGGTGCGAAGTGTGGCGCCCCATGACGAGCGAGAAGGCCCCAATGCGCGCCGGCCAGAGGATATAGCTGTCGCTCGACGTCTTGGCGCCGCGTTCCATGGCTCCCTGGTGTATAGGCCCGAGCTTGTACATGTGGTTGCTCTGGTTGGAACCTGAACCGGCATTCATGAACGAGAAGAGGCCGGCGATGAGGAGCGTCGATTTGTGGTGGGTGACGGTGAAGGGGCCGGCGAAGATAGCGCAGGCCTCGCCGTTCTCCTCCTGGCAGTTGCAGAAGAAGAGCGAGTCGGAGGCTGAATAGCCGTGGCCGAGGGTGCAGGCCTGCCCTACGTAGACGCGCGTCAACGTGGTGCAGTCCTCGATGCTCGAGCCGTCCTGGATGATGAAGTCGTCGGCAATGACGCCATAGCCCACGTGGATAGGCGCCTCGGCGCGGCTGTTGAGGGTGCCGTTCTTGAGGCGGCCGGCACCTTCCACCTTCGCGTGCGCGCCTACGTACGTATTTTTAATGTAGCCGGTGTCGACGATGGTGGCGTTCGGGCCTATGGTGCCGCGCTCCGCTGTGCGCTCGGCCGCACGGCGCGCCGCGAAGGACTTGAGGCGGGCTATGAGCTGCGGGCGGTGGCGATAGAAGGTCTCGATGTAAGCCTCATGGGCCGTCAGGCCGTCGTGGATGGTGACTTCGCGGCCGCCTGTCTCGTTGAGCACGGCCACCTCGACGCCGTTGCCGAAGCTGGTAGGCCCGTCGCAGAGGATGATGTCGACGTTCTCTATGAAGCAGTCGTCGCCGATATCGTAGTTGGCGATGTAGTTCTTGATGTTCTCTATGCAGCAGTCGTTGCCTATGGTGACGTTGTGCAGCGTCGCATGGAAGATGCCGGTGTGCTTATGGATGCCGCCCGGCATCTCGAAACTCTTGCGGAAGTGCCCTATGACGATGTCGCCCGAGAAGCGCGTGCCGCGAATGTATTTGAGGCTGGCCGCCTCGGCTATGCTCACGCGCTGCCATTCGTCGCAAGTGCAGCCTTGGGCTTCCAGCTGGAGAATCTCTTGTGATGTCAGTTTTCGCATTGTCTCTGTGTTTGTTTAGGAAATATGATGCAAAGAAAAATATTTTCTGCGAAAAAATGGAGGCTATTGGCAAATAAATTCTAACTTTGCCAACAAAACTGACAAATGTCATGAAACTCGTTCGCCGACCATTGGTCTGGATGCACCGCTTCCGGCACCGCAAAGGCTACGGGGTGCACTCGCCTTTCGCCTACTCGTTCATCCGGGGCGTGCTGCTCGAGACGGGAACGTACTACGCCTACGCTGACCTGCGCCGCCTGCATCCCTGGTGGCAGCGATGCCTCATCACATATCCGCTGCAGTGCCGACGTATGCTCTTCCGCGTGGCCAATGCCGCCCAGCCCCGCTCGATGGCGATTCTCGGCGACCGCCCAACGGAGCAGGCCTACATGAGCGCGGCCGTGCCTGCCGCCAGCTGGACCGGCGACGGCGGTGCCGACCTCGTCTTCGTCGCCCTTGAGAGGCTGGCCGAAGCGCCAAGGCTCTTAAGCCACCTGCCGACAGGAGCCACGCTTATCTGCGAGGGCATCAACGAGAGCAAGGCCGACAGAGCTTTATGGAACGACGTCAAGGCTCACACACGCACGACCATCACCTTCGACCTCTACACCTACGGCATAGCGCTCCTCGACCGGGACCTCACCCCTGCCAACTACATCGTCAACTTCTAATTTATATTTTATATTTCATATATCATAATTTATATTTTATATTTAAAAGTATTCCCCCTTCCTCCCATGCCCCTCTACACCCGCACCGGCGATGCCGGCACCACAAGCCTCGTAGGCGGACAACGAGTACCGAAGACCCACATACGGCTCGAAGCCTACGGCACCATAGACGAACTCAACTCATTCATCGGACTGCTCATAGCAGAGCTGAAAACCTCCTCTGACCTTTCAGGTTTGGAGGGAACTGTAGAGCTCCTCATAGACATACAGAGCCTGCTCTTCTCCATAGGCTCCGTCCTGGCCACTGACACAAGCGAACGTGAAGTGCGCCCGGGACGCTATGTCGAGGATGCCGACGTAACGAGGCTCGAACACGCCATCGACGATGCAGAAAGCAGCCTGCCGGGGTGGCGAGGCTTCATCCTGCCAGGCGGCACACGCGCAGCAGCGCTGGCCCACGTCTGCAGGACCGTCTGCAGAAGAGCCGAGCGGGCCATCTACCGCGTTGCCGAAACGGCCGACATTGATGACACGCTCCTGCGCTATGTCAACCGCCTCAGCGACTACTTCTTCGCCCTGGCCAAGGCCATAAACCTTGCGGCAGGTCAGGAAGAATATTACTGGAAAGCGAGGGAAGTAAGGACTAATGACAAATGAGCCCGCTGCCTGCCTTCTGCGAAGGATGAAAAGTGGGAAAGAATGAGATGTAAACAAAATAAAAGTCACTTTCAACTACGGGCAAAGCCCATGCAAAAACAATGATAAAGGATTTCAACTACTATGCCCCCACACGCGTGGTGTTCGGGCGCGAATCAGAGAATGAGATAGGGCGTCTGGTCGTCGACAACGGCGGACGTCGCGTATTGCTCCACTACGGCGGCGGATCGGCCGAGCGCTCGGGACTGCTGGACGTTGTCCGCCAGCAGCTGCGCCAAGCCGGCGTCAGCTTCTGCGAGCTCGGCGGAGTGGTACCTAATCCTCTGCTGTCGAAAGTGCAGGAGGGCATCGACCTCTGCCGCCGCGAAGCTGTCGACTTCATCCTCGCCGTAGGCGGAGGCAGCGTCATAGATTCGGCCAAGGCCATCGGCTATGGCGTGCCTTACGACGGTGACGTGTGGGATTTCTGGGACAGCAAGGCGGTGCCGCAAGCATGCCTGCCCATAGGCGTCGTGCTGACCATCCCCGCCGCCGGCTCTGAGATGTCATCGAGCTGCGTGATTACCAAAGACGAGGGAATGTTCAAACGCGGCATCAACAGTGACCTGTGCCGCTGCCGTTTCGTAGTGATGAATCCCGAGCGCACATATACACTCCCGCCCTTCCAGACAGCCGCCGGCGCCACCGATATCATGATGCACACGATGGAGCGTTACTTCTCGAAGTACGAGGACATGACCATTACCGACGCCATCAGCGAAGCACTACTGCGCACCGTCAAGGACACGGCCCTCGCCCTGCTGCAGGCCCCCACCGACTATCGGCTGCGCGCACAAATCATGTGGGCCGGATCGCTCGCACATAACGACCTTACGGAATGTGGCACCGAGAAAGACTTCGGCACCCACCGTCTGGAACACGAGCTAAGTTCACTCTTCGGCGTCACACACGGCGCAGGCCTTGCTGCGCTGTGGCCCTCATGGGCGCGCTATGTGATGAGTCGTCACCTCAGCCGCTTCGTGCAGTTCGCCGTCAACGTCATGGGCGTGACCAACGACTTCGCACACCCTGAGGAGACGGCCGAACGTGGCATCCGCGCCATGGAGGAGTTCTACCACAAGATTGGCATGCCTACCAATATCCCTGAACTGATTGGGCACAAGCTCACCGACGAGGAAATCAACATCATGGTAGATAAGTGCTCGCGAGGAGGCACCATCACCGTCGGCGCCATGGAAGTTCTCGACACCGCTGCCATGCGCGCAGTATATACCTTGGCAAATAATTAATACGCCACCTTTTGCCACTCCGATTGCACACCTTTCACTGCGACGCCAATGCCAATAAATTAGTTAGCGGGTCAAGATGCATAATAATTGCTGCCAGAACGAAAAAAAGTCGCAAGAAAATATCGCAGATTAATAATAAAGTTTTATCTTCGCGCCCGATTTGGGCATTGTACTATTAAACCATCAGGCATAAACTCCCTCTGAACATTAGAATATCAACTGGAAACTCTAAACAGTAAACTTTAAACAAAAACGTCATATATGTACTGGACACTTGAATTAGCATCAAAACTGGAGGACGCCCCCTGGCCCGCTACAAAAGAAGAACTCATCGACTATGCAGTACGCAGCGGAGCTCCTTTGGAAGTGATTGAGAACCTCCAAGAGATAGAGGACGAAGGCGATATCTACGAAACCATCGAAGACGTCTGGCCCGACTATCCCACCAAAGAAGACTTCCTCTTCAATGAGGATGAGTATTGATAGGCTTTATAAGCCTAAACCTCAAATACCAGCGAGATGAACAATAATTATTTGTTTGTCTCGCTGGTATTTTATAGCCCTAATTAGTGTGTTTTGTTTGTCTAAATTACGATTTTCAACATCGAAAATTGTGTTTGTTTGTCTAAAAATCTGACCAATCTCTTGTAGGAACATATACTGGAGGAAGTGAAACCGCACCCAAGCATACGTATGTGCGCTATTTCATTCGCTGTGCGATCTAGATGTGACGACTCAACGTGACCCACGGAAAAATCATGGAAAGCCGCTAACCACGCGGCTTTTCTTGTCACATCCCACAGTTTCCTAAACTGTATGAGGCGTTGGGGAATAAATCGGTTGTTCCGGATCTTAGGGATCAATTCCTACGTGGCGGCAAGAAGGAATTTGTGGGACTAAAAAAAGATGATACCATCAAAAAACATACGGTCGAGATTGAACCACATACACATAAATTTGACGGTGAGCTAGCTAGTGATGCAGTTACCGGAACCGCTGCGGGTCAAAAATATGATAAGACTTCGGCTAATGGGTCTGTTATTTATGCCTATTATGATGAAACTAGATATGCCAGCTGTGATAGCTCTGAATATAATGGAGATGAGTGTGGTTACTATCATGTAACACATTGGATAGGTAGTGTTCCAACTACGCAATATGTCTATAGTCTACCAGGTGGCAAATTTTTAAGCGGTAATCTTCAATACGATAGTGTATCAGCAAGTTCCAGTAACGTCACCGCCAAAGTTTCCAACAAGAAGTTGAAGACTGGCACAACCGAAGTTCCTAATGCCCAAGGTGGCAAGAATGTTTCCGGCGGTGTGCTCAAAGGCGAGCATTTACGTTCTGATTGTTTTTGCAACTTGTTCTTGTGAAAGTTAAAAATCCATTTTCATCCACAAATTTTTTAAGTTCT
>CAJOLI010000011.1 GCA_905235285.1 uncultured Bacteroidaceae bacterium | reverse complement strand
GTCATTTCACTGTGGGCGTGTTGTGAGCCATTTATGCTTTAAATCAACCCAAAAAAGCATCAAAAACGGCAAGAATAATCGCCAAATAAACATTCAAAATGGCATAAAATAGCATCCAAAAGGCATAAAAAGACGTCCAAAACGGCATGAAATGCCCGTTTTTTCACCTAAAAATGCCTATTTAGAGCCGTTTTTCACCTTATTTTCGGCATTTAAATTGCATTTTTCACTTAGCCATTACTATAGTAATCAGCTGTTTATACCACTTTTAGTGAAAAATGAAATTTAAAACTCCTCACGCGCGCGAGGCACATGATTGCTTACCCCGTTGTGATTCAGCTGCGCGCCCAACAGAGGATACCGCTCGGCCACTCCAACACGACTGATGGGACTTGGCATAATTTATCCAATGGCAACTCACGCCGGAGGACTGCAATGATCGCAAACCACTGGAAAGTAGAAAGGTCACGCAACCCCTCTTCGGAAAGCTCCTTGCCGACAGATGATATATCAGTCAGGATTGAATCTTTGCAAGCAATCTCTTTGCAGGGCTCATTGCATACGACCTGCCGCCAAAGGAAACGGGAACGAATATTGAAATCATTGACAAAAGAAGATTAATAGCATAGAGCTTATACCTAATTCACGTTAATATAACCCAACTTGAAGGCAGATCTTAACAAAGAGAAGCACGGAACAGGCTCAAACTCATGGAGCCTTGCCTGACGGGACACATTGAACATCAGTCGCTCGAAGCAGCAAAGCCTAAAACTCCAATAATGGAGCTAACAAATCAAGCTAAACTTGGGTTATACTTTTTCAAGTGAGCTCAATCCCATAAGTTTTTGAAAAAAAAGCAGGAAAAACTTTGGCTGTCAAGCAGAAAAACATTACCTTTGCGCCCGATTTGAGACCGACGGGGCTCAGTAAAGAGCTGCCACGATGGCAGACGCCTCCCGGTAAAATCCGTTAAATACATTATTATCAAACATGTACGCAATCGTAGAGATTAACGGTCAGCAGTTCAAGGCAGAAGCCGGCAAGAAGCTTTTCGTGTACCACATCCAAGGTGCCGAGGCTCAGCAGACTGTTGAATTTGAGAGAGTGTTATTGGTAGACAACGAAGGTGCTATCACCGTGGGGACTCCCACCGTCGAAGGTGCCAAGGTGGTCTGCGAAGTCGTCAGCCCGCTCGTTAAGGGCGACAAAGTGCTCGTCTTCCACAAGAAGCGCCGCAAAGGCTATCGCAAGCTGAACGGTCACCGTCAGCAGTTCACCGAGTTGAACATCAAGGAAGTAATTGCTTAACCACTAAAACAACTGAAGAAACATGGCACATAAAAAAGGTGTAGGTAGTTCAAAGAACGGCCGCGAGTCTGCAGCACAAAGACTCGGTGTGAAGATTTTTGGTGGTCAGCACTGCGTCGCTGGCAACATCATAGTTCGTCAGCGCGGTACGCAGCACTATCCCGGCAAGAACGTCGGCATGGGCAGCGACCACACGCTCTATGCTCTCATCGACGGCGTGGTAACCTTCAAGAAAGGCCGCCTCGACCGCTCGACAGTATCCGTAGAACCCGTAGGCGAAGCATAATGACCTGATGAAACAGGCCTTAGTGCTTGCCGCAGGACTCGGCACACGACTCAAACCGCTCACCGACACGACGCCCAAAGCGCTTGTGACGGTGGGCGGTTTCGCTTTACTGGAGCTGAACCTGCGCCGACTGCAGGCGGCAGGCTTCGAGCGCATCGCAGTCAACATACACCACTTCGGGCAGCAGGTTATTGACTTCCTGCGCGAACACGATGATTTCGGCATGGATATCCGCATCAGCGACGAGCGCGACGAACTGCTCGACACTGGCGGAGCCATCAAGAAGGCACGTACACTGTTGGACACAGACAGTCCCGTCCTCATTCATAATGTCGACATACTCTCTGACATCGACCTCAACAAGCTGTACGCTGCAGCGCAGACTTCGGTACACACTACGCTCGCCATTTCCAAGCGCACAAGCGCCAGCGGACGATACCTACTCTTCGACAGCCGGCAGAAACTCGTAGGCTGGACCAATGAACGCACGGGCGAGGTACGCGGACCGTATGCCGACGCCCTTGAGCGCACCGCACTCAAAGCCCCATTCGCCGGCATACATGTCTTCCACCCATCGCTATTCCCACTCATGGATGCATGGCCCTCAAAGTTCAGCATCATAGATTTCTACCTTAATATATCGCGCGCGCACGAAGTCTGCGGCCTCCTGGAAGACTTTCATCTCATTGATGTCGGCAAGCTCGACAGCCTCAGTGCCGCAGAGAGATTCCTTCAAGACCATAGATCCTCATATTTTTTCTGACACCTATGCAAAAGATTATTATCCTGGACTTCGGTTCACAAACGACACAGCTCATCGGCAGGCGCGTTCGCGAATTAGACACCTTCTGCGAAATCCTGCCTTACAACAAATTCCCTGCTGACGACCCAGACGTCATAGGTGTGATTCTCAGCGGCTCGCCCTTCAGCGTCTACGACCCCGACGCCTTCAAGATAGACCTCGCCGCAATACGAGGCCACTACCCAATCCTCGGTATCTGTTATGGCGCCCAGTATATCAGCCATACGCTTGGAGGACGCGTCGAGCCAGCCCCCTCGCGCGAATACGGGCGACAGAATCTCACTACGGTAGATGCCTCCAACCCTCTGTTTGAGAACTTCGAGCCCGGGTCGCAGGTATGGATGAGCCATGGCGACACAATCACCGCCCTGCCCCATGGCTTCAACGCCATAGCCTCTACCAAGACCGTCAAGTATGCAGCCTTCCAAGCCACGGGCGAACAGCTCTGGGGCGTACAGTTTCACCCCGAAGTATTCCATAGCACTCAAGGCACACAGCTGCTGAAGAACTTCGTCGTAGGCATCTGCGGCAGCCGACAAGAGTGGAGCGCAGCGTCGTTCGTAGACTCTACCGTGGCCGAGCTGAAGCAACAGTTAGGTAACGACCGCGTCATCCTCGGGCTCTCCGGCGGCGTGGACTCCTCTGTAGCCGCCGTATTGCTTAATCGTGCAATTGGAAACCGACTCACCTGCATCTTCGTCGACCACGGCATGCTGCGTAAGAACGAGTTCTCGCAGGTGATGGACGACTATAAGGTACTGGGACTGAATGTAATTGGGGTTGATGCGTCCAAGAAATTCTTTACCGACCTGGCTGGAATCTCCGATCCCGAGCAGAAACGCAAGATTATAGGCCGCGACTTTGTCGAGGTTTTCAATGCCGAGGCCAAGAAAATCACCGATGCCCGCTGGCTTGCACAGGGCACCATCTACCCCGACCGCATCGAGTCTTTGAACATCACGGGCAAAGTCATCAAGAGCCACCACAACGTAGGCGGACTGCCCAAAGAGATGCACCTGCAGCTCTGTGAGCCGCTGAAATGGCTCTTCAAGGACGAGGTGCGCCGCGTAGGTCGCCAACTTGGCATGCCCGAGCACCTCATCACCCGCCATCCCTTCCCAGGTCCTGGCCTCGCCGTCCGCATCCTTGGCGACATCACGCAGGAGAAGGTGCGCATCCTCCAAGATGCCGACGACATCTATATCCGCGGACTTCGCGACTATAAGGTGAAACTAAGTGGTGAGGAAGCCCGCAAAGTCTTGGCTGCCGGGGTTCCCGCAACCATGACCGACGGCGAGATAGAGGTATCTCTCTACGACCAGATTTGGCAGGCAGGCGCCATACTGCTCTCGACCGTTCGTTCCGTAGGTGTGATGGGTGATGAGCGTACCTACGAGCATCCTGTTGCTCTCCGTGCCGTAACCTCCACCGATGCCATGACTGCCGACTGGGCTCACCTGCCATACGACTTCATGGCCAAGGTGTCAACCGACATCATCAACCACGTGCGCGGAGTCAACCGCGTCTGCTATGACATATCCTCGAAGCCACCAGCCACAATCGAGTGGGAATAAATCACAGATTGAATTGATTGAATTATGCGACCGGTCACACAACCTTGTGCCACCGGCCGCATTTTCTATACACGACTTACCAAGTCCTTTAGTCCTCTTGAAAAATGGAATAAAGGGATTAGGGTTTAGGATTTCGGGCGAAAGGCTTATAGATTCCGAGAGAAAGACTTAAGGGTTCCGGACAAAAGGAAACTCTTATTTGCAATCCTCCATCGCCTTCCTAACATTAGCTATCGACTGAGCAGCATAATCCAGCATCTTAGGAGCCCCAAAATGCTCTACACAGAGCCAACCAGAGTAACCGCTACGCACAAGGTTGCATACGACGTCCTGCAGCGGCATGATGCCTGTGCCTATCGGCAGAGAAGCATAGTCGCGCATGGCTTTGCGATCTTTAAGGTGTACGTGGTGAACCCTCTCGCGATAATGCTGCAACGCCACGATAACATCCTCACCGGCAAAAAGATAGTTGCCGGTGTCGAAGACATGATTTAACTGTGGTGATGCAGCGAAAAGATGATCAAGCGTAGCCGTATTGAAGCATGGAGAACGAGGGTTATCGAAATCCTCAACCAACACATCTATGCCCTCGTCGCTGGCCTTCTTTACGAAGGAGGCTATGCAGTTGCATACCTCTTCTATTGTCTCCTGACTCGCATTCTCAGGCAGGAGCCCGGGAATCACCAGCAGGCGCTTATAGCCACGATGATGCATAAAGTCTAACGCCTGCCTCACGACTTTAGGCTGATTGCCGGCAATGAAATTGATATCTGCTATCGCACAGGCATGCTGGAAACCAAGTGAGTCCAACATGTCCAACTGCTCTGCGGGCATATTCACGCGCACGTCAATACCCTCGTAACCGAGCTGCAACACTTTCTGGGCAGCTTCACGCACGGAGATATTTTCCTGACGGGCTATTTCACCGACATGGTCAAAGAAGATGGAAATCTTAGGCTGCGCTACTGCCTTAGGCGCACACATTGTCAGAAGTGCGAAAAGCGCCAATAATGAATACGAACGTTTCATGATGATAATGCTTTTTGTCGAGTATTTTAGGTTCAAAACTTTATTGTGTAGTGATAGCTCAGACCGCCCGTAAAGCCTTCTCCGTGGATAAGGGCAGCCTGAACGAAGAGGTGACGCCAGAGGAGTACATCAGTACCCACGTTCACACCTACGCCATCCCACTCGGCAACAAGGCGCCAGGGTTTGAAGAACGCGGGCCGCAACGTGAGACCTCCGGCCACGCCGCGGCGGTCTCGGTTCACATCAGACGAATAGTAGCGGTAGGCCAGATGGGCGCCGAGCTCGTAGCCCTTGATATTGACATGTTTGGCAAGAGCACCATATATATTTTGGTAGTAGTTGTTAGTGTTCTTGCCGCTTTTGAACCTCTCGAAACGTCCGATGTCGTCCATACCTATGGCTACAGCCGGCCACCAACGGTCCTCATACAAGGGTGTAACCTTGACATTGACACGACGGTCCTCGTTGTAGAATCCCATTTTGGCTTCTTTGTCTCCCCCCTTGTGCATCCACAAGAGTGAGGCACAGTAGGATAATTCAATCCAGCGGAATGCCGTGAGACCGATGCCATAGTTGAACGTGTTCTTTCGAGGCATCTGTTGGGGTATGAAGGCTCGATGAAGAAACATTGCGCTGCCACGAAACGTGCCGGCAGAATCCGTCTCTGCACTCGGCGTATGCAACAAACCTGTCAGCCCGTTGTATTCTTGGGCTGACAAGCTGAACGATTGCACAGCGAGTAGTAAAAGCAAGAAATAGCCTTTGGATTTCATGTAGTATATCAATAATTAATAATCATTCAACTTGTCAACGCATCAACTTATCAACTGCGTTTCTTCTGGAAATAGAAGCCGACGCAGACGTTGGCCGTGCCGAAGGTGTTGGAGAACTGTAGGCCTCCGCCGACGTAGTTGTAGTTGTGGATGACAGCGAAGGCTCCTGCAAACCAGCGTCCCGTGTTGTAGATGAGACCCATACGTCCGGTTATGTCGAAATTGATGTTGCCACGACGGCGGAATATCTCGTCGAGCTTGTTCCGGAAGCCAGAGTCGTAGGGCTTGGTCTCGGGCTCAGCATCAGGGGCAACGATGACGGTCTTAGCGCTGGTGCGTTTGTAACCTATAGCAGGCGTGAGGGACACGCCGAGGCACCATCCGCGAAGGAATACCCAGTTGTAAGCATAGCCTCCGGTAATGCTGTAGTCGATGTATTTCAGTCGTTCGAGTGAGCGGTATGTGTCATCGTTGTCGGTGTGTGCAAAGAGTTGCTCAGGCAGTGCTGAATAGTCATAGTGGATGTCATGGTGAGTGACTCCGAGCCCTAATTGCCACGAGCCTGCGGAGCGCCGCTGAATGGTGCTCTGCGAAAAGACGGCCGGGCTGGAGAAGCGCCGGTGGTTGAAATTGTAGTATATGTTTGCACCGATGATACTGGCATCTATGAAACGAGTGTCGCTGCCTTCCAGACTTCGGGCTTCTTCGCCGAGTCCTGAGACACGGCGCAGGAAGAAATCAGAGCCTGTCTTGCGCCAGATGAGGTCGAAGTTGAGCATAGAGGTGTATATAGAGAACTCAAACTTCCGACCTTTCTTGACGCTATGGCGGCCAAGGTTGGTGACGTCGAAGGTGTAGCCCAGAAAGAGCCATCGCCAACCGAAGTAGGGTCCTATGCGGTAGTCTGGGTGTTGTTGGAAGGCGAGGCGTGAGGCATAGTCGCGGGAACCTATGGTATAGAACTCGTAGTTCTGCGTAGCTTGTAGCATGGCCGTGAAGTTGTAGCCGATGCGCTCTACACTGGTGGTGTCGATAGTATCGAAGGCATCAATGAAGCGGACGAAGAAGTTGCCGTAGCCACGCACTTTTTCGAGGGGGCGCAGAGTGGAATCGCGGTGGATAGTGCGAAACTCGCTCAGCTTAGGCAGCGAGAAGGGGCGCTCTGAATCAGGGTTTACATAGACGCTGTCGCCCGATATATGCCCTCGACTTGAGGGGTTGTAGTTGCCCAATGGATCGTCAAGTACTATTACGGTATCAGGCGTAATGTCTTGAGCGAAGGCACAGGTGCTCTGCACGAACAGGAGAAGTATGGAGAGAATCGTACGCAACTCTTAATTCTCAATCTTCAAATTGTTAGAATTTGCCCAATATACGGTCGACGACCCAGTTGACAGACGTGGCACTGACACTGTCGACATCGCATATTGACTTGCCTTGCAGGTGCTCTACGACCTTGGCAATGAGCGGCAACTGCACATGTGGAGGGTTCTCAACGATGATTTCCTGCCGCCCCTCCTGGGTGTAGAGTTTTATGGGCTCGTAGGTGAACACCGAGAAATCGAGACGTCCACGGTCGCCGATAATCTGTATGCGATCGGTACGTGCCGACTCGTGGGCGCAGAAAGTCCAGGTGCCACTGCCTGGCAGTCCGTTGTGGAACTGAAATGCAGCGCTGACGGTGTCCTCTGTCTCATAGAGTCCGGCGCGGTTTGAGCAGAAGCCAGTGGCACGTGTTATGGGTCCAAAGAGCTGCTGAAGCAAGTCGAGCTGGTGAGGAGCGAGGTCATAGAAATAGCCGCCACCGGCAATGTCGCGCTGCACACGCCACGGCAGGTCGGTGCGGTGGTAATCGACATCACGCGGAGGCACGGCGAAGCGTATCTGAGTGCCAACGATAGTGCCTATGGTGCCGCTCTCGACGATGCTGAACACCTTTTGAAAATAAGGCAGTAGGCGGCGGTAGTAGGCGACAAAACATGGGACGCCCGTCTCCTTGCTGACGCGATTGACGCGCAGGCAGTCCTCGTAGCTGGCAGCCAGAGGCTTTTCTACATAAACGGGTTTGCCGCCCTTCATGGCCATGATGGCGTAGGTGGCGTGTGACGAAGGGGGCGTGGCGATATATACGGCATTGACCTCCGGGTCGTTGATGAGCACTTGGGCGTCGGAGTACCAGCGGGAAATATTGTGGCGCTTGGCATAGTCACGAGCACGCTCGGCACGACGGCTCATGACGGCCACTACCGACGAACCGGGAACAAGGCTGAAGGCCGGACCGCTCTTTTTCTCGGTGACTTCGCCACAACCGATGAAGCCCCAACGAATTGTATCTTGAACTTGAAACACTTAGTCGCTGACTGTTTTTTGATGTTTTGTATTATAGTTGATACGCAGACCTTAATCGCCTACAAACTGCCGAATACGCTGTTCCTCGCTGCGACGGCAGATGAGCAGGGAGTTGTCCTTCTCAGCTACGACGTAGCCATCAAGTCCCTGAAGGATGACGCGATGCTCGTCGGAAGTGTGGATGATGCAGTCGTGGCAGTCGTAGAGCTCGATGCGCTCTCCAATGCAGACGTTACCCTTGGCGTCGGCAGACATACGCTCGTAAAGTGAGCCCCAGGTTCCCAGGTCGCTCCATCCGAAGTCGGCCGGGAAGACATAAATCTCATCGGCATTCTCCATGACGGCGTAGTCGATGCTTATGTTGGGGCAAAGAGGGAAGTGCTCATCGATGGCATCCTGCTCGGCATCGGTACCATAGATGTTCTGAAGGCCTTCGAAGATCTGTGATATCTCTGTGGCATATACGCGCAGGGCGTTGACGATGGTAGACACGCGGAAGATGAAGATACCGCTGTTCCAGAAATAGTTGGAATGGCTGATGTAGCGCTGAGCCGTTGCCAAATCAGGTTTCTCGCGAAACGAATCCACCCGATATATCTCGCGATTGCGGGCACAGGGCGTGCTGAGGTCGGCCTGTATGTATCCATAGCCCGTCTCGGGGCGCGAGGGTTTTATGCCGAGTGTTACGATACTGTCGCTCTCAGCCGTGAAACGTAGCGCGGAAGCTATTACGCGGCGAAACTCAGTGGTATCAAGCACGACATGATCAGAAGGTGTTACGACGATGTTGGCCCGCGGGTTCAAGGATTTGATGCGCCAGCTGACATAAGCTATACACGGAGCCGTATTGCGCCTGCAGGGCTCCAACAAGATATTACTCGCGGGCAGGTCAGGCAGTTGCTGGCGGACTGTCTGAGCGTAGGCGGCGCTGGTCACAACCCACACGTTCTCTGCCGGACAGATGCCACGGAAACGGTCGACCGTCAACTGCAGCAAAGTGTGGCCACAGCCCAAGATATCAATAAACTGCTTGGGACGCTCAGCGGTGCTCATCGGCCAGAAGCGGCTACCGATACCGCCGGCCATCACAACAAGATGAATATTTTTATCCATGTGAGAGTTAAGCTTTAAATGAGATTACCTGATGACGACCTTACGGCCGTCGATGACATAGATACCGCGAGGCAGGACACGACCTTGCGTCATGCGACGGCCAGAGAGGTCGAATGTCACGTTGGTGCGGCCGGCAGCCGGCATGTCTGCGATGACATCTTCGCCACCTTCGGGCAGCGTCACCTCAACGAGGTTGCTCCAGCCAGAAAGCGAGCCGTCAGCGGCTACAGCTTGAACCTGCCATGTATAGGTCTTCCCGGGCGTAAGCCCAGAGATGGTGTATGAGGTGGCTGTGATGCCTGTGATAGTCTGAACATCGCCAGGGGCAAGGCGTGGTTGAATACGGCGAACGGCTCTGCGCACGGTTGCCCGATGGCTGAGGCGCAGCGGAGCTTCGGTTTCTTCCTCGTCCTCCCATACGGTGTCAACTTCGTCGTCGGTGAAATTGCCATCGAAGACAAGGAGATACGACAAGTAGAGTCTTTTCTTTATGGCTGTGCACGAAATCTTAATCTTGCATACTGACGGGACGTCTGAGAAATGAAAACAAGGCAGAAATACTCCTTCGCGAAGATCGGCGGCTGCTACAATATCGGATTGCAGTACCTTGCCATCTTCATCAAGCAGAGAGACCTCGACATTAGACCCATCAGGATTATACGTTCCCTTCTCATCATATGTTTTGTAGTTGAACCAGTCCCACGCTTCGACATAAACTGTCAGCTCACCTGATGAGCATGATATTCGGGGAGTTGTGAGGAACCCAGACTTAGTGCCTGTTCCAAGCTTAGCTCCAAACACGCCTTGATAGACGGCATTTGCGTCCCAGCCAGGTTCGGCTGTGTAAGAACTAATCTTACTTGTGAGATCGGAAGAGCCATCAGAAGTCTTGTTTTCATCAACAAAGAAGGCTTCAAAATCCTCAACAAAAATCAAGGCTTCAAGGACTTCATCAGCTGTAACTTCCCCACCTGTCTCTTCCTTTTCTGTCAGTCTGAGGTTATAGCTTGCGGCATCTTCTACAGCTGACCAGCGGGCTGTAAAACCGGTGGCAGAGACGTCGAGCTTGGCAATATCGGACTCAGCGACGGGAGTATCGATGGACCCACGACCGCCCATGAAGGCGAAGCTGATCAGTCCACTGCTCTCGGTGATTTCGGTGATGGGTTTATGCATCAGCTTCTTGCCATCGGTGTTGGCGCGATAGAGTATAGCTGCTGGCGTAGTCTCGTCGGTGAGCGCTGTTGCTTTGCCGTTGTTGGGGAACGGGTCGCCGGCGAGAGAGTTTTTCGTTGCATTATTGTCGGCGGGTATGATGGTCATGCGCTGACGTGATGCAGTGTTGTTGATGATGTTCTCGTACCACGCGTTCTCATCGTAGTCAACATGAACTACCAGCAGCCCGTGACCGGGGGCTCTTGTGTCCCATCCTTTCTTCTGGTGGTTCTCGAGCAGGTAGTATTCGTTGTGGTTCTGGTCGTTGTAGATGACGTAAGCCACGGGGTTCTGGTCGAGGTCAGGCATCTCGGTTATGGTCGTAGCTGAGTTCAGCTCCATGGGCTCGAGCCATCCGCAGAACCAGCGTTCGTAGGCAGTATAGCCTGCCGGTGTGAAGCCATTGCCGTTGTAGCAGCCATAGTCCAGGATGCTCCAGCTATTCATTCCGAAATTACTGCCATTGGGTCGCGTGTCGTAGAAGTCGGGAAGTCCGAGGCAGTGGCTGTACTCATGGCACATGGTGCCTATGCCCTCAAGCGTCTCACCTACGGAGCCCATCAGTTCTGAGCCACACGCGTATGTGTCCACCGTCACACCGTCCACCGTCAGCGACTTGCCGTAATTATAACGGTCGCTGAGTACCCATTGATGAGGCCAAATGGTATTCTCATCAGCGCCATCGACAGCTTCGCAATAACCAGCGTAGGTGACGTAGATGTTCTCAACCTCGCCATCGCCATCCCAATCGTAGTTCTTGAAATTGACTTGGGAATCGACAAGTTGTACGGCCTCTGCCACCATCTTGCCTGGAGCAATATCATTGCCTTGGCTGTCGTTGGCGCCGTAATCGGCCATTTTACCGCTAACTGAGACAGGTCCTACAACGTCGAACTCGATATCAAACTGCCCATAGCTCTGAGAACGGAAATACTCGCGGACACTGCCGTAGTTCTTGCCGTAGGGATTATTAATGCTGTTGAGCATCTGGTTAAAGATTTCCTTGGTCTTGGCATCGGTATTAGAGAATTTCTTATCTTGGAAGTTAACCAGAATGAGCAGTCCCCTCTTAGTGCCTGAACCTGTTTCGCCGGCGCGCAGAGGGGCTTTGGTGCGACGCATCTTCTGAGCAAGCTGCTTGCGGTGGGCATTACGGCGTGCAGAGGCCTGACGCCAAAGAGTAGCGACGTCACGTGTATCGACAACCCAGTCGCCTTGAGCATTCTGGCGGACAGCAACGCCATCGGTGGTTACATGGTAGTGAAAGCTTTCATCGCCCACAAGACTGATCGTGAGCGTACGGCCGTCGCTGTTAGTGACAGTGCGGAAACCACGACGGGCCGGAACGGCAAAGGCCAAGGCTGCAAACGCTGCTGCAGCAAACAACATAACAAGTTTCTTCATCTATTTAAATGGATCCTGAATCTATTTAGGTGTGTTATATTAATTATTTGACCACATACTTACGACCGCCAGCAATGTACACTCCTCGATGTGTAGGCAAGTCAACGGCACGACCTGAGAGATCATAGAACGTCGGAGATTCGGGCACGGTGGCGACACGGACGCTGCCGACAGCATCGACGAAATCGTTGCCAAAATAGAACGAGACGGTCTGGTCGTCGTTCTCGCGGATGGCATGAATATCCTTGTTCATAAAGCCCGAAGCGCTATAGACGGTGGCGGCGGGAACGCTGGTGGCCGTGAGCGAATCGTTGCGCACGGTGGTGCCGTCGTCGAGGGTCGAGATGAAAGGATAGAGGTTGCCTTTCCACGTCAGGACGAGGTCGTCGGTGGTTGCATCGTCGAGGTAGGTGCCGATGTATCGATTGTTGGCAGCGATGATTGTCATGCGCTGATGGTTGACGTCGTTGTTTACGCGGTTACTGTTCCAAGCCGACTGCAGGAAATCGACGTGCGTCACCTGCAGGCCGTGGCCCATGCGCGCGAGCGAACCGTCCCAGCCTACGTCCTGACGATTCTCGAGGACGTAGTATTCATCGGGGTTCTCATCGTTGACGACACGGTAGCCGACACCGCCGGCCTCCATAGGCGTGAGCGTGACCCAGCCGGGCGACGTCAGAGTCTGCATCTGGCGCCAGCCCATGAACTCGCGCTCATAGGCCGTGTATCCGCAGGGACGGGCTCCGTTGCCGGCATAGCATCCATAGTCCATAAGGCTCCAGAGGTCCATGCCGAACGACTTGTAATTAGTGTTGTAGAAATCAGGCAAGCCGAGGGCGTGGCTCAGTTCGTGACACATCACGCCGATGCCGTCGACGCGTGAACCTGTGACGATGAAGCCGGTCTTGTCCTCATTGGGCTTCACCGAGGCAGCCCTCTCGCTGCAGCAGCCGCTGGTGGCAAAGGTGATGCCGTTGACGCTGACCGGATATTTCACTTCCTTGGGCCAGATGTTCGTTGAGACGTGACTGCTGTTTTCGCCTGAGCCGGCAAAGATGTAGAAGATCATGTCCACCTGACCCTTGCCGCGATTGTCGAAGTCCATCCAGTCGCCCTCGTAAAGCGCAGTGACTTTTTCTATGATTTCCTTATTAAATTCATCGTAGTTCTTATCCTTCGAACTGCCGTTGGCGCCGTAGTAGGCCTCGGGCTTGTCGAGCGTCACGGGACCGATGACGACGAACTCGGGCAGGAAGGCGCTGTCGCTCTGCGCTGCGAAATAGTCGCGGATGCTGCCATAGCTGGTGTGGCCCGTGTAGCGCTGGCCGTCGCGCGTGCCGTTGCAGAAGAGGTCGTAATAGGCGCGCACCTCTTCGTCGGTAGGAGCCACGGTGAAGACCGAGTCGGCGAAGTTAACCAGGACAACGGGCACCTTGGGGCTGCCCGTAGCTGGAAGGGGAGCCGTGGCCTGACTGCCGATGCGGCGAGGACCGCCAAAGGCAGCCACGCGACGGCGGTCGGAGGTCTGCAGCTCGTCGTCGACATTGCGCTCGCTGATGCGATACCGGTTTGGGCCAACAGCTTCAACGATACGACCGTCTGTCGTCTGCAGCCAGGAGTGGTGCTCATCGCCAGCGAAAAACACTACGGCCTCAGTGCCGTCAACCAGTCGGAGGGTATAACGAGTGCGGCGCGCAGGCACAGCCCACACCGATAAAACGATGGTTGCCAACACGCTAACTGCTAATAGTCTCTTCATCATACGCTAAAGATTCATTAGAAAAAGTGCGCAAATATAAGAACTTTCGCGCGCGTGGGCAAAGAAAATTAGTTAAAAAACTCTTGAACAATGCTTATTGTAACTTATTTGGCAGATTTATTGCAGCGAAAGAAAATAACAATTACTTTTGAGACCGAATTCATGAACTATAATAAACCATAGACCACAAAACATGATAGTATATCCCAACGCCAAAATCAACCTCGGCCTGAACGTCGTGGCCAAGCGCCCCGACGGCTACCACGACATAGAGACAGCCTTCTACCCCATCCCACTGCAAGATGCACTCGAAGTGGCCGACGCCCCGACCTTCCGCTTCCGCATGGCCGGCACTCCGCTCGACTGCCCTGCCGGCGACAACCTCGTGATTAAAGTGCTGCAGATGGTGGAGCAGGACTTCAAGCTCCCCGAGCTCGATATTTTCCTATATAAGCACATACCCTCTGACGCAGGTCTCGGAGGTGGCTCATCCGATGCCGCCTTCATGCTTATGCTGCTCAACGAGCGCTTCGGGCTGGGCCTGACCAAGGAGGAGATGAAAGCGCGCCTCGCCACATTAGGCGCCGACTGCCCCTTCTTCGTTGAGAACCGTCCCGTGCTGGCCACAGGCATCGGCGACGTGATGACGCCCATCGACCTCTCGCTGGCAGGATGGACGTTGGTTCTGGTGAAGCCCGACATTGCCGTAAGCACCGCAGAGGCGTATGACGGCGTAAAGCCACAGAAGCCCGCCACGCCTATTGCAGAGATACTGAAGCTGCCCGTAGAACAATGGCAAGGGCGGCTGTGCAACGATTTCGAAGAGAGCGTGTTCGCTCGGCATCCTGAGATTGCCGCCACGCGCGACCTCCTGCTTGACCTCGGAGCCACCTACGCGGCCATGTCGGGCAGCGGAAGCGCTGTCTTCGGACTGTTCAAGCAACCACTCGAAGACATCGACAAGACATTCGCCGGCATGTTCGTACGGCAACGACTACTGAACTAAGCGGCGACACAGAGCAAACGAAGGATAGGATTCACTCTTACTCTATAACATTTGTGCCCCTCCGGACGGCACGCAAACAAATAAGCGGCCGGTAGAATCACACTGTCTCATCTGTAAGACGACATGATTCTACCGGCCACTTTTCAGTTAGCCCAAATTTATTCTCTTTGATTTTTACCGTCCTTACAGTTTTCCTGGCGATGTGATATGTCTCATGCTCTTAGGAATAGTGTAAGTGACTCTTTCATTGTCACTCACATAGGGCCAGTCAAAACGAAGTAAAACAACTTGTTTTACCGCTACACAGCTGGCTGAATCTGACTACACAGCTGGCTGAATCTGACTACACAGCCGGCTGGATCTGACTACACAGCTGGCTGAATCTGACTACACAGCCGGCTGGATCTGACTGATCAGCTGGCTGCATCTGGCTGCAGAACTGGTCGGATTTGACTGGGGGGTGGAATAAAAAGATGCTGCCTCGTGACTCACGTCTCAAGGCAGCACAACACAAACACAAAATAAAACACGACAATATGCGTTGAGGTCGACAAATTGAAGTTATGAAACAGAGAGTTAATGTGCAACTTCAGCAAGAACCATACTCACGTACGACGCAAACATCCCTTGCACGGTCGCCTCATCTAACGCATAGGGGGAATGGTATGAGAGCAAAATATTTACATTATGCCACGTTCGCGAAGGGCGAGCTGCCACTTCCAGGCTGAGGCGAGGACGTCCTCAAGGGGGGTGTCGGCTTTCCATCCGAGTATGCGGTTGGCTTTGTCTACATTGCCCCACACTTGCTCTATATCTCCTGCGCGCCGCCCTACAATCTGATAGTTGAGCTTGACACCTGTGGCGCGCTCGAAGCCGTTGACGAGTTCGAGTACGCTGGTGCCCTTGCCAGTACCAATATTGTAGACTTCGACGTTCTCGTCGGTCTTGTCTTCCATGATTCGTGTCATGGCGCATACGTGTGCCTTGGCAAGGTCTACGACGTAGATGTAGTCGCGTATGCAGCTGCCGTCGGGTGTGTTGTAGTCGTCGCCGAAGACGCTGAGTTTCTCGCGGATGCCGATTGCGGTCTGCGTGACGTATGGTATGAGGTTAGCGGGTACGCCAATGGGTAGTTCACCGATTAAGGCTGTCGGGTGTGCTCCGATGGGGTTGAAGTATCGCAGCATTATGGCCTTGATGGGGGAGCCGCTGGCGACGGTGTCGCGGATGATTTCCTCATTAATCTGCTTGGTGTTGCCGTAAGGGCTCTCGGCTTTCTTGATGGGCGTCTCTTCGGTGGCAGGAAGCTGGTCGGGCTGTCCGTAGACGGTGCAACTCGATGAGAATATGATGCCTTTTACATTGTACTTGGGCATGAGCTCGAGGAGGTTGATGAGGGAGACGATATTGTTGCGATAGTAGAGCAACGGCTTCTCTACGCTCTCTCCTACTGCTTTGCTGGCAGCAAAGTGTATGATGCCTTTGATCTGAGGATATTTCTTGAAGACGCTTTCTGTAGCATCGAAATCGCGAAGGTCTACTTTCTCAAAAGCGGGCCGTATACCGGTTATTTTCTCGATGCCGTCGAGGACGTCTTCGCGAGAATTGGAGAGGTTGTCAACGATTACGACGTCGTAGCCTGCATTTTGGAGCTCGACGGTGGTGTGTGAACCTATAAACCCGGTTCCTCCGGTAACAAGAATTGTCTGTTTCATATTTTTATTTTGGTCTATGAGTTTATGTTTTTCAGCCTCTTCTAAATCCTCCCCTTAAGGGAAGGACTTCTGCAGGGATGCCTCGCTTCGGGCCCGTCCTAAATCCGCCCCTAAATGGAATGATTTCTGCAGTAATACTCCCTTTCCCTTCAGGGAAGGTGCTGGGGGCGAGGCTTCATTCTGCTCATTTGGCTTTAGGAAAGCGTTGCAAATTTAGTTTTTATTTGTATATCGCCAAAAGATTTTGGGAAAAAAATGTATCTTGTGCTGCATTTTACGTAGTTTCTAAGGCTGTTTGAGCGCTTAAGTCGAGAGTTCCGCCTATCCATTGAACAAAAGGCAGTTCTTTCGTCAACGGCTCAACGGCTATGACGTCACCTTGCTTATTGCAAGTGGATACGGCGGGACTTATGCGATGTCCGTCGGGCATGATGATGGTGTTATATGCTCGCCGCATAGGATTATCTTTGTATACGTCTGCGGTTCGGTTGGAGGTGTCCGCGTGAGGGTCTTGCGGCGGGCTGATAAGGTCTCTCCTTAACGATGTCAAGCTTCTGGTCTACGCTCTGCTGGTCGCGGAACTCTGCGGGTGAGAGACGGCGTTCGGTGTCGCGAGCATCGGCTTGTCTGGCAGAATCGTTCTGCAATGAATCGGACACAACGACGACATTGTGGAGGGAATCGGCACTCTGGTTGCCAGTGGCGGAAGCCTTCACCTCCTTACGGAAGCGCACGAGCAGATGTCCGGAAAGGACATAAAGGGCGCGTTGTTCGGCCTCATTAGTGGAAGGCATATAAAGATGCCCTGCAATAGATTTGGGAGTCCATCCGGATGGTGTAGGCATCTGGAGCTCTGAAGAGCCTTCGCTACGGGCCCGGCGTTGGAAAGCTCGCACAGAGTCGTTGGTATATGTGACAATGATGTCGGCATAGAGATCAGGCGTACCTGTCCGCGAAAGATATTTACTTTCGAATTTCCACATGAGGTCATCGTCGCTGTGCCATGTGCTGTCGCATGGCTGCCGCCAGGTTATTACATTGTTGCCTGGGACATTAGTAACGACTATTATGTGAGCGCCGCCCCAGACGTTAGCGGTATCGCCTTCGGCGCTGAGACTTGTGTATGCTGAACTGGACTGCTCGAGTTCTCCTAAGGCCTCGGCCTCACGCTTAAGTCTACGGTCCAGATGCTTGTAGATACGGTTGAGCCGCTCGAGGTTGCTACAATAGTAATTCATAGTGGAGTCGAATTGCTCACGCGTTATGTTGTGTTTCCTGAAGACGGCCTCCTGAAGTGCATAGCGCTGGGCATCCCCGCTTTTCCCTTCAATTACTCCGGCATCGGCAAGACCTTGTGCCTTATGGTAGTCATAAAGCACACGTTCAAGGCGGCGTTCAGACAGAACGCCCTTAGGGAGTTCAACCTGACACGCCACAAGGAGCAGCAATGCGAAGAGCAGAAGCAGGTGTTTAGGCTTCATCTTTGTCAGCTAATTCGCCCGTCAGAGTCTTACGACAGAAGAGCAATAGGGCTACGACGCCACAGGATATGCAGGCATCTGCCACATTAAAGATATAGGAGAAGAAGGTGTAGCGAGCACCGCCGATAACAGGCAGCCACGAGGGCCACGTCCACTCGGCGAGTGGGAAGTAGAACATGTCCACTACCCTGCCTCTGAACCAGGTGGAATAGCCTTCGCCAAAAGGTACGAAATGTGCTATCTCAGGCCATTGGGCATCGTTGAAGAAAAGCCCGTAGAACACGCAGTCAATTATGTTACCAGCTGCGCCCGTCATGATGAAAGCGAGACAGATGAGATAGCCCCACGATACGCCCTTGCGGATCAACTTGGAAATGTAGACAGCCACGGCAGCAGTAGCCAGCAGCCGGAAGCCGGTCAGGAAGAGCTTGTCGAAGAGTTCCATCCCGAACGCCATCCCGTTGTTCTCAATGAAGGTGATATAGAACCAGTCGGTGACTCGAATGCTGTCGTGCACGGCCATGTGGGTCTTGACCCATATCTTCACGATCTGGTCAATAGCGAGGAATCCGATGAAGATAAGTCCTACGACAGATGCCTGCAGACGTTTTCGTTGATCTGGTGCTTGCATTAACAGGTTGAATTTCATTTGACCTTTATTCTCGAGCAGAGCTATCCCGAGCTGCGCTCGCCTACCCGTAGCCTTTCTGGCCATGACAGAATTGATGCGAGCATCATTCTGCTCATTTGGCTTATCGAAAAGGTTCTCCTATTATATATATAATTAATGTGTAGGTGGCGCTTTATTAATGAGTGCGGTGCTTATCGTTTTTCACCTCGATGCTAAGCGTAGCATGAGGCACGGCGCGCAGGCGCTCTTTAGGTATAAGCTTCCCCGTCTCACGACAAATGCCGTAGGTCTTGTTGTCGATGCGCACGAGGGCGGCCTTGAGCGCGGTGATAAACTTCTGCTGTCGCTGAGCCATGGACATCAGCTGCTCTTTAGACTGAGTCTCGCTGCCCTCTTCGAGTGAATGATAGGTAGGAGCGGTGTCGTCAATCTCGTTGGTATCGCGCCCCATGATGCGGTCCATGGTCTTCTCGTAGTCGCTCTGTGCTACGACGAGTTTCTCGTTGATAAGCGTGCGGAACTCTTCCAGCTCTTCATCGGTGTAATGAGTCTTCTCTGGTTCTGCTTTGACTTTCACTGCCTTAGTCTTTTTGGTAGCAGAAGCGCTCTTCTTGGCAGCAGTTGTTTTCTTTGCGGCAGGCTTTGACGTATCCTTGTCCGACGTTTTCTTTGTTGCCATAATAAATCATGTTAGTTTTATATAGTGATGCGTTGAACGTTTGCTTTCAGTTTGAAGTCGTCAAAGTCGAGCTCGGTATCGCCCTCTACTTCGTCAACGATGACGAAACTATCTGCCAACACCTGTGTACTGATATAGTCACCAAAGGCCTCAACGGCTCGGTCGGTGAGTTCATTATGCTCGAGGCAAATGGAAATACGGTCTGTGATTTCGAAACCGCTCTCCTTACGCAGGTTCTGTATGCGCTTGACTAGTTCGCGGGCTATGCCTTCGTTGCGCAGCTCATCGGTGACAGTGATGTCGAGGGCAACGGTGAGGGCACCTTCGTTGGCTACGGTCCAGCCGGGAATGTCTTCAGAGAAGATCTCGACGTCCTCGAGGTCGATGGTGACGACGTCACCCGTAGCGAGGGTCAGAGGCAGGTGTCCTGTCTCGAGCTCAGCTATCTGCTCCTGCGTGAGTGCCGTGACGGCGGCATTGACGTCCTTCATCAGCTTACCGAACTTCTTACCCATCGTGCGGAAGTTGCACTTGACCTTCTTCGTGAGCAGGCCAGCCCCTTCGACGAACTCCAACGCCTTTACGTTGACCTCGTCGAGGATGAGTTGCTTGACGGCCTCAATGCGCTGCTGTTGCTCACGCGAGATGGCCGGAATGGCTATTCGTGCAAGTGGCTGGCGGACGATAATCTGCTCCTTCTTGCGCAAGGAAAGTACCATGGAAGTAATCTGCTGTGCAAGAGCCATGCGCGACTCCTGCTCCTTGTCGATAAGGGCATCGTTGACCACGGGGAAGGTGGCGAGATGGACGCTGGTGAGGCTCTCGGTAGAGCCCTCGGCCGCTGTGACGCTGTGCAAGTCACGGAAGAGCTGGTCGGCATAGAATGGTGCGATGGGAGCCATGAGGCGACTTACGGTCTCGAGGCAGGTGTAGAGCGTCTGATATGCGCTGAGCTTGTCGATGCTCATTTCACCGCCCCAGAAGCGCTTGCGCGAGAGGCGCACGAACCAGTTGCTGACGTTGTCGATGACGAATGTCTGAATGAGACGGCCGGCACGTGTGGGCTCGTAGTTCTCGTAAGCGTCTTCGACATCGCGAATGAGCGAGTTGAGCGACGAGAGAATCCAACGATCCATCTCCGAGCGCTGGCTCATCGGCACCTCGGGTTCCTCGAAGTGCCATCCGTCGACATTGGCATACATAGCGAGGAAGGAGTAGGTCTGATAGAGCTTGCCGAAGAACGAGCGTGCAATCTCTTGCACGCCGGCCTCGTCGTACTTGAGGTTGTCCCAAGGCTGAGAGTTGGTGAGCATATACCAGCGCACGGCATCTGCGCCATATTTCTCTATATTGTCGAAGGGGTTGATGGCGTTGCCAAGGCGCTTTGACATCTTCAGGCCGTTCTTATCAAGGACGAGGCCGTTGGAGATGACGGCTTTATACGATACGCTATCGAAGACCATCGTGGCGATGGCGTGTAGCGTGAAGAACCATCCGCGCGTCTGGTCGACGCCCTCGGCTATGAAGTCTGCGGGATAAACGATGCGCTTATCGAGGTCTTCGCGATTTTCAAATGGATAGTGGATCTGAGCGTAAGGCATCGCACCGCTGTCGAACCATACGTCGATGAGGTCAAGCTCGCGATGCAGTGGCTGTCCGCTCTCGCCAACGAGGACGATGTCGTCGACGTAAGGTCGGTGGAGGTCGATGCGGTCGTAGTTTTCCTTACTCATGTCACCTGGCACGAAGCCCTTGGCCTTGATAGGATTCTCTTTCATGACGCCGGCGGCAACGGCCTTCTCAATCTCTTTATATAGCTCTTCTATGGAGCCGATACATATTTCCTCGCGTGTATCGCGGTTGCGCCAGATGGGCAGCGGGGTGCCCCAGTAGCGGCTGCGGCTGAGGTTCCAGTCGTTGAGGTTTTCGAGCCACTTGCCGAAACGGCCTGTTCCTGTCGATTCGGGTTTCCAAAGGATGGTCTTGTTGAGCTCCATCATACGTTCCTTGGCTGCAGTGGAGCGGATGAACCACGAGTCGAGCGGATAGTAGAGGACGGGCTTGTCGGTGCGCCAGCAGTGGGGATAGTTGTGGACGTGCTTCTCTATTTTGAAAGCCGTACCTTCTTGCTTCATCTCCATGCAGAGGACTATGTTTAGGTCTTCGGTCTTGGCGAGTGTCTTCTCGTCGAGGTCGGCATATTTGGGGTCGTAAGCGTTCTTGACGAAGTCGCCGGCGTGGTGCCAGTAGCTGTCGCACACGCACAGGCTGACGAAAGCCTCATCCATATCTTCGCGAACGAAGTACTTGCCAGTGAAGTCTACCATGGGACGCGTGTCGCCCGCTTTGTCGATGATGAAAAGCGAAGGAATACCGGCATCCTTGGCCACCTTGGCATCGTCGGCACCGAAGGTCGGTGCGATGTGGACTATGCCAGTACCGTCCTCTGTGGTGACATAATCACCGGGGATGACACGGAAGGCGTCCTGCTCCTTCTCGACGACCTTGCCATCCTCAAGGGCGCAGGGCTTAACCCAAGGGAATAGTTGCTCATAGCGTAGGCCGAGGAGGTCAGTGCCCAGACATTCGCCGAGGACCTCGGGAGCGGGGACATCTGCCTCCTTTGAGGCAGCGAAATAGACATCCTTGCGACTCTTGGCTATGATGTAAATGGCTTCTTCCTTGGTGTAAGGATTCTGGCCTTTGACGGCGACGTACTCTATCTTTGGGCCGACGCAAAGGGCTGTGTTGGAGGGCAAGGTCCAGGGCGTGGTGGTCCAAGCGAGGATGTAGACGGGTAAGCTGCTCTCGGCTAATACGCCGAGGATCCTGCTGAGAGCGGGATGCTCTGCTGCGGTGCTGAGGACGCGGAACTGCGCCGTCACGGTGGTATCCTTGACGTCGCGGTAGCAGCCAGGCTGGTTAAGTTCGTGGCTCGAAAGGCCGGTGCCGGCAGCGGGGCTGTAGGGCTGAATAGTGTAGCCTTTATAGAGGAGGTCCTTCTGGTAGAGCTGTTTCAAGAGCCACCAGAGGGTCTCGATGTACTTGTTGTCGTAGGTGATGTAGGGGTGTTCCATGTCAACCCAGTATCCCATGCGGTTGCTGAGGTCTTCCCACTCGTGAGTGTACATCATCACGTTCTTGCGGCAGCGGTCATTGTACTGCTCAATGCTAATTGTCTTGCCGATGTCTTCCTTTGTGATGCCGAGTTCTTTCTCTACGCCAAGCTCGACGGGCAAGCCGTGGGTGTCCCAGCCAGCCTTGCGGTGAACCTGGAAGCCTTTCATGGTCTTGAAGCGGCAGAAGGTGTCCTTGATAGAACGTGCCAACACGTGGTGGATGCCAGGGTGACCGTTGGCCGAGGGCGGTCCTTCAAAGAAGACAAACGAGGGGCATCCTTCGCGCTCGCTGATGCTGCGGTGGAAAAGGTCCTCGCTGGTCCATTGCTCGAGTATCTCATGATTCACCTCCGTAAGGTTGAGGCGACTGTGTTCAGGAAATTTCTTTGTCATGATTGATGTTGATGTATCTCTTATTTTTTTATGATTATCCAACAGACGAGAAACTCCTCAGAGAGGAGGTTCTGTAAAAACGGGTGCAAAATTAACAAAGAACAGACTAAAGACAAAACATTTAGGCAAAAATCTTATTTCTTTCACAAAAAAAGGCCCTGAGAGGACACTCTCAGAGCTTTGATGTAAAGGAATAAGCGTTTGTACACAAGAGGTCTGGCAATGCAGTCCACCGACTGATGGCTGGTCATGCCCTATATATAAGACGTAGCACTCGGGATTACATTCAGTACCGGAAGCGGCATTCGTCAGTCTTGATTGTCCACAAGTGCTTTGAGGCCGTCAATGATGCGCCGAGCACCTTCCACGAGGCGCTGCCGCTGAGTGGCAAGGTTTATGCGCAAGAAGCCTTGTTGGCCATACATCTCGCCTCCATTGATCCATACCTTGTTGTTCTGGCGCAGTTGGGTTGATATCTCTTCGGACGTCTTGCCGAAGGCGCTAACGTCCATCCAAACAAGGTAAGTTCCTTCGAGATGTGCGATGGGCATGTCTGGGAAAGCCTCCTTCAGCATTGTGCGGAAGACATGGTAGTTGTCGTAGATGTAAGCTACGAGGTTGTCGAGCCACTCCTCGCCTTCTGGCGTATAGGCTGCCTGCAACGCTACGAAGCTGAAGCAGTTGATGTCGCAGATTTCGTTGATGTTGATACGTCTGTTAATTCGTTGCCGCAAGTCTTCAAATGGCGTTATGATGTAAGCTGTCATAAGCCCGGCCGTATTGAAAGCTTTGTTGGGGGCATTAGCCACTACCCACAGGCATCCAGCCTCTTCAGCAATAGGCGCAAAAGGCAGGAATGGCCGTCCGAGCTGCGGGTCAACAAATTCGCTATGAATCTCATCAGACAGCAGAATGACATCGTAGCGCTTACAGAGATCAGCTATGCGACGAAGTTCATCAGCTGTCCAGACGCGGCCCGTAGGGTTGTGAGGGTTACAGAAAAGGAACAGCCGTGGCTGCTCTTCGGCAATGACTTTCTCGAGGGCTTCGAAATCAATGCTGTAGCGTTCTGTAGCCTGTGACCACGTCAGAAGGAACTCGACAGCTCTACTCCCACTGTTGCGCACGCTGGAGAAGAAGCAGTTGTAAGCGGGCGTGAAAAAGATTACCTTCTCCTCAGGCCGCACCAGGGCTTGAATGATAGCAGAGAAGGCTGGCACTACGCCACTGGTGTAGAGCATCCAGTCGCGACGAGGAGCCCAGCCGTGCCGATGAGAGTTCCACCATGTTATAGCCTCATAAAAAGACTCCGGAATAAGATTGTAGGCATAAACACCATGTTGGGCGCGTTGAATCACAGCTTGCTTGACGCAAGGCGCCGTCTCGAAATCCATATCCGCCACCCACATGGGTATAACGCCTTCTTCAGCTTCATCCCACTTGACGCAGTCGGTACCGCGTCGCTGTATTTCCTCATCAAAACTATAATTCATGGGAGTATTTATTTGTTGATTCCTTATGATGTTAATATGTCTATTCGTTACCGCGTGATTATTTCACAGTTAGCCGGTTGCTTGATGTTCTCGTCGATGGTTACTTTAAGGATTTCGTCTGCGACGATGCGTCCGCTGATAGGGTTCTTTATCTCGGTGACGGCCCCTCTGATGTCGGCTTGAATATTAGAGCAATCCTCGAAAGCGCGGTCGCTGGCGGCATCGATGGTGCAATCCTCAAGAATGAGTCCGTCGATGTAGCAGAGAGGCTGCTCCCCAGCGATATGGCATCTTACGAGCTTGAGATTCTTGGAATGCCAGCCGAGGTATTCTCCGTCGAGATGTGAGTCATAAATGGTGACATTCTCCGTTTCCCAGAAAGCATCCTTCGTGACAATATGTGCGTTGCGTATGACCGCATTTTTCACGTATTGGAACACATATTTCGAGTCGCTCTCGAGTCCATCGACGTCGACATTTTCGCAGAACATGAATGGGTAGGTCCCGTCGTGCAGCTTAACGTTTCTGACGACGAGGTCCTTTACGCGCCAGAATGTCTCGTCGGCATCGTTCATCTGCACGTTCTCGAGCGTCAGGCCCTTCATCTCGCGGAAGAACTTAGGAGCGTCGATGATGGAGTCGCGCATGATCATGTCGTTGCTATACCATATTGCCGAACGTGAGCCCACCTCGAAGAAACAGTTTGTGATAAGCGACGTATCGACATGCCACCAAGGATATTTGCCTATGAACCTACAGTTGTCGGCTTCGAGGCGCTGACAGCATTTTATACCGCTCTCGCCTTCGGTGATTGTCACATTTTCAAGACGTGTGTCGTGGATGGCGAAGAGTGGTCGTTCGCCTCCGAATGTCTTATCTTTAATGAGTTGCATATTATAGTTATTTTATTATTATTGAATTACACATTTAAACATTGCCTTTCAAGCTGATATTCATCCAGTGTCCCCACTTAAGCCTGATTAGGAAGATGAGTCCGCGGAACGTGAGCTCGATGGCCATCCCGAGCCATACGCCATGCAACCCGTAGCGGGGAGCGAGCAACGCGGCCAGCGTCACTCTGACGGCCCACATCGAGAAGAGATTCATCATTGATGGCTTGCGAGTGTCGCCGGTGCCTACGAAACAGCTCATGGCAACGATGCTGGCTGCAAAGCCGGGCTCGGCCCACGCCTCAATGCGCAGGCACTCCGTGCCAAGCTGCCGCACGGACTCGTCGGGAGTCAGAGATGCCATCATCAGTGGCGCAGCCATGTACATGACGACGCCCATGAGGGTCATCACGGCCATGCCGAGCAAGGTCGACATCCACGCGAAACGGTCTGTGAGACGATAACGCCGGGCGCCATAGCTCTGCCCGACAAGCGTCGTTGCAGCCTCGCCAATGCCATAGCCAGGCATGTAGCAGAGACTCTCGGCCGTGATGCCAAGGGCGTTGGCGGCTAAGGCCACGGCTCCGAGCGGGGCCACGATAATCGTAATGACGATTTGCGCTACATTCATAAGCACACGTTGCAGGAAAATAGGTCCTGCTATGTCGGCTGCCTTGGCTAATGTACGGCGTTCTGGGGTGAATGGGTCGCTCAGACGCATGAGACGCAGCTCGGGCTGGCGCACCATGGCGTACCACATGAGGTAGGCGGCCGTGATACCTTCGGCAGTCAGTGTCCCGAGGGCTGCGCCGGGCACGCCGAGACCTGCACCGGGTATAGTGACTGCGACTCCGCAGAGGTCCAGGGTGCGAGTGTGGAATATCAGGAAGAAGTTGAACACTACGTCCATAATGCACATAGCTATGTTGGCAAACGACGGCACCTTGATGTTTCCTGCGCAGCGCAACATTGATGTAGCCAGCATGTTGGCCATGGCCAAGGGGGCTCCGAGCGTGAAGATGAGGAAATAAGCTGAAGCATCACGGCATATCTCTTCCTGACCGCCAAGCCAGTGAGGCAGGGGGCGTGAGATGAGAGCACCTATAATCATCGTGGCCACGGCGATGGCCATTGAGGCTACCAGACTTTGTCTGAAGACGCTCTGCGCCCCACTTATGTCATTGGCGCCCACGCGGTGGGCCACCTGCACCGAGAAACCCGTTGCCGCGCAGGATATGATGCTCCAGAAGAGCCACGTCGTCGTAGCTATGATTCCTATGCTGGCTGAGGCCAAAGCGCCGAGCGAACCCACCATCGCATCGTCGATGTAGAACATGAGCACGGTGGAGACCTGTGCCAGAATTGCGGGCACGGCCAACAACACCGTCAGCCGCAATTGCTCGACTGTCGATAGTTTGCCATGCTCACGAATGCGCAGTAGAAGTTCGTCTTTTGTGCCTGCCATATCTTTTGCGGGGGCAAAAATACTCAAAATTCTTCAAACGAAGAATAAAAGATGAAGAAAAAAGTAGCGGAATAGAGATTTACCTATCGTGGCAGGCTACAGGCAGCCTTTAGCTACCGCTCGGCTGCGCTGCGCAGGGTCAGACGAGCCGTAGGCAGGCCATCGCCCTTGACCGCGAGCTTGACGGTGCCACTCTTTTGCGTCGAGCGCACGATGAACAGCGCCCGCCCTTTCCACGTCGGGTGAGTGGCATCGACGTATGGGTCGCACTCCCTTATGTCGGCATTGCCGAAGGCGGCGAGTGTAGCTGCTCCGCTGACGCTGACCGTCAGCACTTCGGCAGCCTCCGGGACGCGATTCCCATTGGCATCGAGCAATTCCACGGCAACGAAGGCTAGGTCCTGACCGTCGGCCCGGAGTACAGTCTTGTCGGCCGATAGGCGTATGGAAGCGACGTCGCCGGCAGTATGCAGCACCGCTGTCTCTTTCACCTGCCCGTCGGCAAGGCCTTCGGCGCGCAGATGTCCCGGCTGGTAAGGCAGGGTGAAAACGACCTGCGAGTGCTCGGCGGCTTTCTCTCCTATCAGTTTGTCGTTCAGGTATAGACGGACGCTCGGATAGCGCGAACACACCTCGACGTCAATATTCTTCCCCTCGTGGCCGGGCCATGTCCAGCTCTCATACGTAGGCCATGTGCTCCACATGGTAGTATGCACCTTGCCGTGGTAGCCGTCGGGCTCACGAACGGCCATGTAGAGTTGCTCGCCACCGGCGTTCCAGAGCATCGAGCGATAATGGCTGACAGGTTTGCGTAGCCCTGTGAAGTCGATGTCTCCGCAGTAGGCTGCATGGCAGGGGAAGAGCGGGCGCTCCCACGACTCGCCTGGCGTCTCGCCCTCATAGTACCAGCGTCCTATGCCTGATTCGCCCAGATAGTCGATGGCCGTCCATACGAAGTCACCTATGACCCATGGCTCGTCGATGACCTTACGGTAGCTGTTCCAGACATCACGGGGATAACTCTCGGTCTGCATCATCACGCGTGATGGCACACGTTGGTGGTCGCTGACAGACTTGTGTATCATATAGTTGTAGCCAACGATATCGTGCTCGGCGGCCAGTGGGTCGTAGATATCCCAGTCGCTGTCCCAGGCACATAGGGCCGAGGTCACAGGACGCCGTTCGTGGTCGAGCTGGCGACAGAGCTCTGCCAGGCGATGAGCCGTAGTCACGACCTCTATCTTCTTGCGCTCGATGACCTCGTTGCCCGTACTCCAGCAGAAGACACTCGGATGGTTGCGGTCTCGGAGGACCATGGCACGGATATCGTCCTGCCACCAGCGGTCGATGAGCGTATGGTAATCATGCGGATTCTTCTGGTCGCGCCAGCCGTCGAATGCTTCATCGATGACAAGCAGGCCCAGCTCGTCGCAGGCCCGCAGGAAGGCTTCCGACGGCGGGTTGTGGGAGGTGCGTACAGCGTTGAAGCCTGCCTCTTTCATCAGGCGGACCTTACGATACTCTGCTGCATCGAAGGATGCCGCCCCAAGGATTCCGTTGTCGTGGTGAACGCAACCGCCGTTCAGGACGATGCTCTCGCCGTTGAGCAGCAGGCCACGCTCGGCAGAATATGCTAACGTGCGGATGCCGAAGGTTACTTCGAGGCGGTCGCCAGCAGCTTCTATCGTGGTGTTGTAGAGGTAAGGGTCGGAAGGTGACCAGAAGCGAGGCTCGGCTATGTCGACGTGCTTTTCTACCGGCTCACGAGTGCCGTCGGGCCTGACGACCTCTGCCCTGACGACAGGCCGGTGAGCATCCTCTGTCGACACGCTGACGCTCCACTCGTCGATATAGCTCTGGCCCGTAGTGTAGAGCCATACGTGGCGGTAGATGCCTGAGCCTGAGTACCAGCGGCAGTTGATCTGCTGCGAGTTGTCGACACGCACTTCTATTGTGTTTGAGCCCTGACGGACATAAGGGGTGATGTCGACGTAAAATGATGAATAGCCATAGGGATGACCGCCGGCACGCTGGCCGTTGACGAAGACCTCGGCGTTCATGTACACGCCCTCGAAATAGAGGCGCAGACGCTTGTCGGCATAGTCGCGACCGAGGTTGAACGTCTTGCAGTACCAGCCCAGCCCCGTAGGCAGGTAAGCTCCGGGGCTGCCCGCCGGCGCATCGGCCGAGAAGCGCTGGTAGATGCTCCAGTCATGGGGCAAAGATACATCAGTCCAACGTGTACTGTCGGTCAGCGCAAACTGCCAACCTTCGTCAAAAAGCTGTTTGCGCAACGGCGCTGCAGCAATGGTTGTAAGCCATAGGACTGCAACCAACACAAAGGTCAGTCGTTTCATTAAATTAGAAATAAATGTTTATTAAATCGAGATAAAAGAGTTGCCTGGCAAAGCGATGCAAAGATAATCGAAAGGAACGAATCGACAAAGAAAAGGTCCTTTTTTTCAATATTTTCTACTATTGCAAGTACCGCTGGCCACCTACAGGCTATCCACACCACTATAGAAAGCGGCGGCCATCAGAATGTAAAGACCCACGACTATATCTATCTACCGAAAAAGTATTGGCTAAGTCAGTTGTTCAGTCGTGATGGAACAACGCATACAAGTGGACGTTTTCGGCAGAGTGATTGGTCTCGTCAGCATTTTTGGCTCTATCCATTTACCGTAAATAAAGGTCTCTGTCCTTACAGGGCGAAGATACCTTTGTCGATGAGAATTCATGGCGCTGCCCTGAGCTTGATGCCTGATGCCCAATTGTTGCGTATTCAGGCTTGCTAAGCTTGAGTAGCGAACACGATGTAGTCAATTATCAGAACTATGCACCCGCCCCAAAAAGGTGCCGAGCGTTAAACTCACTTAAAACAAGGCTTTTTTAAGTCCAAGGTTTTGTGCAACCGAAAAAAAAACTCTACCTTTGTACTCTCGAAAACGAGACCTTAATAAAAAAACGTATAAACCCGAGAACGCAAACAGAGAAAATGCTAAAGAAACTTTTATACGCATTCATAGCCTGTGCGGCAGTCCCTGTAAGCCTGAGCGCTCAGGATGCATGGACGCTTCAACGTTGCCTCGACTACGCCGCCGAGCAGAACATCACAGTACAGAAGAACCGACTCGCGGAGCTCGATGCCTCCCAGCAGCTCAGTCAGGCCAAAGCTGCACTCTTCCCCAGCCTCTCCTTCTCCATGAACCAGGGACTCGGTTACCGCCCCTTCCAGGAGGCGACAGTCATGGTGCAGAACGGCATGGCCACTTCGACGAACAATAAAGTGACAGAAAATGGGTCTTACGGCCTCAACGCTAACTGGACCGTGTGGAACGGAGGCATCAACCAAAAAAACATACAGGCCCAGCGCGTACAAAACGAGATAGCCAACGTGCAGACAGAGCTCTCGCTCAAGAACATTCAGGAGCAGATAGCGCAGCTTTACGTGCAAATCCTTTACACCATCGAGGCCAAGAAAGTGAACGAGCAGCTGGCCGCCACTGCCCAGCAGCAGCTGGAACGCGGCCAGGAACGCTACAAAGTTGGCGACCTTGCCAAGGCCGACGTGGCTCAGTTGGAGTCGCAAGTAGCACAAACGCAGTATGACGTCGTAAACGCACAGACACAAATCGACGGCTACAAGCGGCAACTCAAGGCACTGCTGCAGCTTGACATCACTACGCCTTTCGACGTCGCTACTGAAGAAATGGCCGATGAGCGCGCACTACAGCCCGTCCCTGACAAGACTGACGTATACAACAAAGCAGTGCTCGCACGCCCCGAGATTCGCAACGCACAGCTGCAAGCCGATGCTGCCGACCTGCAACTCAACATTGCTCGACGCGGATACCTCCCTTCCATCAGCATTAACGCAGGGTTAGGCGCCAGCCACTACAGCGCCGACAGCCACAACGTAGGCGAGCAGATGAAACGCAACTTCAATGGAAGTGCCGGCCTCGGACTAAGCCTGCCCATCTTTGATAACCGCCGCAACAAGACATCCGTAGAGCGAGCCAAGATCAACAAAACGACGGCTGCACTCGACCTGCTCGACCGCCAGACAGCACTCGGCTCGACTATCGAGGACCTCTGGCTGCAGGCTACCAGCGCACAGCAGAGATTCATCAGCGCCGACGCCGCAGTGAAAAGTCAGGAGACTAACTTCGAGCTCATCAACGAGCAGTTCAAAGCCGGACTCAAGAACATCGTCGACCTGCTGCAGGCGCGTGACAACCTGCTGCAGGCACAGCAAAACAAACTGCAAAGTAAATACACTACGATTCTCAACACACAGCTCCTCCGATTCTATGAGGGAGGAGAGATGGGCATCTAAGCGCAGACGCACCCTGGCGGGAAATATCTTGAAACCTTGAGAATATAAAAGGGGATGTGCAAACTGGTATGGTTTTGCACATCCCCTTCTTAGTATAAATGGGTCTGACGCATTATTAAGAGATATCAACTATTCAGTAATCTGAAAAATGCAACCGTGTGAATCTGGCTACGCAACCGTGTGAATCTGGCTACACAACCGCATGAATCTGGCTACACAACCGTATGAATCTGGCTACGCAACCGCATGAATCTGGCTACGCAACCGCATGAATCTGGCTACGCAACCGCACGGATGTCGGGCTATGGGGCATCGACGCCATAACCAAAGAGGGCAAAATCGCCGGCCAGAGGGTCGGAAGGGAATATCTCCGCGAGGCACGCCGTGAGTTTCTTACAGGCCGTCATCGAAGCCGTACGACTCGACACCAACCCCAAGCGCTGCGCCTCTTGCAGCACATGTGTGTCGAGAGGCATGAGCAGAGTGCGACGGTCGATGAAGTCTGCCCACAAACCCAGGTCGACGGGTGAGTCGGAGCGCACCATCCAGCGCAAGAACATACAGATACGCTTGCAAGCCGATGTCGCGTCCTTGGGGATAACGCCACCACTGCCATACTGCCTGAAATATGAGGTTATGGCCTCAACAGCGCCATAGCCATCACAGGCATGAGCCTTGACATAGGCACCAAGCGTACCGCATTCCGCCAGCAGACGAGCGTAGGTGCTGAGGAAAGCGTGCATGGCCGCGTGTGTGTATAGCCGATAGAACGAACTCGCATCATCTGCCCTGAACATCTGCAGAAAACGGCCAGAGCGCAGCCACGCGTCGACCTGGCCGCCGGCAGCGTCCATGATAACTTGGATCTTCGGAAGGAACTGCTTGCGGCTGCCATAACTCAGGCTGGCTGCAACGAACGCCATAGCCTCCTGATTGGCAACACCAGAAACCTGATGCATGAACCACGACGGGTCGCCCACAAGGAAGCGTGCAGTCTCATAGCACTTGGCATAGTGGCGAAGCTGCTCGGAAACAGAAGTGGAGCTGTAAGACATAGTTCAAAGGATTGGTGAATGAAAAACGAAAGAATACTGAATGACTAAGGATTACTGTATGAAAAGCGCAAACTTGTATAATGAGAATATTCTGCAAAAAGAAAGAGAGGCCGGGACATACGCCCTGGCCTCTCTTGTACGTTCTCGTCTTGCGAACAACGAAGTGAAGAGGAGGAGACTCGAACTCCCACGTCACAATTGACACTACCCCCTCAAAGTAGCGCGTCTACCAATTCCGCCACCTCTCCATGTAATAAGTACTCTCTTGAAAGCACAGTGCCCAGAACAGGACTCGAACCTGCACGTCTCTCAACACTCGCACCTGAAACGAGCGCGTCTACCATTCCGCCACCTGGGCAGGCTCTGCATGACTCAATAAGTACTCTACCACATCTGATTCCGAAGTCCGAGCGGCAAACGAGACTCGAACTCGCGACCCCGACCTTGGCAAGGTCGTGCTCTACCAACTGAGCTATTGCCGCATACCGGAAACAATATGTATGCTGTTCGTCAAGACTTCAAAGAACGTATTCTTTTCTGATTTGCGGGTGCAAAGGTAATGCTTTTTTCTAACCCAACAAACGTTTTTGATGTTTTTTTTATAAAAAAGTGTGTTGACGACAAGAAAAAGCCCTCAATCCATTCGAGCGAGGTAATCTTCATAGCCGAATTTGCGCAGCAATTCACGTGAACCATCGACGCGCTGAAGCACTATGGACGGGTGGCGCACGCCATTGAATGTCGTCGTCTTTACAGTCGTATAGTGAATCATATCCTCAAAAACGACCTCGTCGCCCACCGACAGCTCATACGGGAACTCCCACAGCCCCATAAAATCCCCCGCGAGGCAGGAGTTGCCGCCCAGACGATAGAGATGTGGACCACAACAGCCGTCCTCGACATGCCGTGCACCGCGGACCTCTGGGTAGTAGGGCATCTCGAGGCAGTCAGGCATGTGGCACGTGAAACTCACGTCGAGGATGGCGGTACGGATGCCACCGTTCTCAACGACGTCAACCACCGACGCCACCAACGGCCCCGTCTGCCAGGCGAAAGCGCTGCCCGGCTCCAGAATCATGCGCAGGTGAGGCCAGCGCGAATGGAACGTCCTGAGCGTCTCGATGAGCAGCTCCGTGTTGTAATCACGCCGCGTCATCAGGTGACCACCGCCGAAATTAATCCACTTAAGCTGCGGAAACCAAGTTGAGAACTTATTAATAATATGTACGAGCGTGCGCGCGAAAGACTCAGCAGAACTCTCGCAGTGGCAATGGATATGGAAGCCCTCAATGTCGGAAGGCAAGGAGGCAGGCAGGTCTGCTGCCAGGACACCGAAGCGCGACCCGGGCGCACAAGGATTGTAGAGCTCCGTCTCTATCTCCGAATACTCTGGATTGACACGCAAGCCCAACGATGGTCTGTGGCTGTCAGTTGCTGCCAAAGGACTGAAGCGCTGATATTGTGAGAGAGAGTTGAACGTGATGTGCGACGAACAACGCACGATATCAGCAAAACCAGCTTCGGTATAGGCCGGAGAATAAGTGTGGGCCGGAGAGCCAAACTGCTCAAGTGCCAGGCGGGCTTCGTCGGGCGACGAAGCGGTGGTGTGGGATATATACTCGCGAAATATCGGGAAAGTCTTCCACAGAGCAAAGGCCTTGAATGCCAAGATAATCTCAGCACCCGAACGCTCGGCTACATCGCGGATAAGCGATAGATTGCGCCGCAGTTTAGCCTCCTCTACGAGATAATAAGGAGTGGTCAATAGTGGAATTTAAAAGTGAGAAAACAGAAAATGAGGGTCAGTAGACTAATTTCACGTTGTCAATCCAGAATGAAGTACCTTCAGCTCCTATATAAGCTCCGCCGAAGCTACTGGCAAACTGCAGGCAGAGGTGAGTCGGGATGTCATCAGCATCGCCCCACTCTACTTCGCGTACAGGCACCATCTTGCCCTTACTGTTGAGTGCATATTTCTGGTCGTCACCGCCTTGGAAGAGGTTCATATATGACTTGTAGTAACCATCGCCCGTGATATCGCCATAGTGAATGGTGAATTTCGCGCCATTAACCCAATCGGCTGTTTCCTTAGTAAAATACTGTATAGCTGTGCCTACGCGCTTGGCATAAACATTGCCTTCAGCATCTTCCCAGCGCTTCTGAAGCAACAGGATGAACGACGGATGGTCGTCGCCAGCGACCGATTTGACGGGGCTGAAGCCCGTCTTACGGATACGCCCAGACTTACCTGAAAGCTTGACCTTGTAGTCAAACTGAATAGCCGAGGGACGTGCCGTGAAGGGGATGCCGTAGTCGAGGTAGCGCATAGGGTTGCTCGAACTAGTAATCGGCTCCACCATACTGCCGAGATAGACCGAACCGGCGGCCAGAACAGAGACGTTGACCAGTCCCAGCACCTTGATACCTACGGTGTTTGTGGACATGTGAGCGCAATAACCGTCCCCTCGTTTCTCGCGATAGACAGAGATATTGCTCTTAGTGACGCCTGCCACCTTGGCTAACACATTGCTGGTAGCCCAAGGCGAACCGCCCTGATTGACGTAGGGCACAGTACCATCCCACGTGCCAGTAGGACCTACTTCATAAAGAGTGCGCGTAGCACCTCCGATGATTTTACTCTCCTTAATGTCGCGAGTAATCCACTGATCGAAATTGGAATACTTCAGCTGAGCGTTCTGAGCATCAGCTGAGACGGTGCTGGCAAGTACCGCAAAAAGAATAAAGATTTTCTGTTTCATTGTGTCTGTTGTTTTAAATTATCATCGTGGAGCCCCACAAGATCGATGACATCAGCATCGATTGTCAGGGAGTAAAGTTCCTGTAATGTTCCGTTAAAGATATTGCAGTCGACATGACCGCTGATGCCGTCGACTTGGCCAACATCAGTATATTGCCAAAAGCGCCAAGAACCTTTGTAGGCAAGTTCGCTGACATAGTAGTGGGCGATCCAATAGGGATAATCGTCAAACTCAGGGGCGCTGAGATACTGCTGTTTGAAACTGTAGCCAGTGTAGAGAATAGGCTTGACGCCATAGTGCTTCTCGACGATGGCAAGCCACTGCCGGACAGCGCGTTGCAGCTGTGCTACAGAAAGTTTTCCAGCTTTCTCCACATCGAGCACGGGAGGCAAGTCGCCAGCCTCGAGGTGCACTTGCTTAAGGAAAAACTGGGCCTGCTTCCTGGCATCAACGTCAGGCGAGAAAAAATGGTAAGCGCTGCGCAGTATATCGTTCTGCCGGGCCTGATAGAAATTCTCGTTGAAATTCTCATCGATAATGCTCACGCCTTCCGTAGCCTTTACGAAGACGAAGCGGATGGGCTGGTCGTGAATCGTGGCGTTGCGCAGACGTTCCCAGTCGATATGGTCCTGATAGTGGCTGATGTCAAGGCCATGAACATCATAACCTTGAGGGTAGTCGGGCTCACCATAGATAGCCTTCCAACGGAAAGAAAACGGACCGACGAAAAAGTAATAGAATACAAAAAGATAGACTCCCACGACAAGGGCAAGGCCTGTCAAGAGAGCCCATAAAGGTATTCGCCGCCAGAAAGGCTTGCGGCCTCCCTTGCGACGTGTGCTACGGCGGCGTGACGACTTGCGCTGAGCGGAAGGAGTACGCTTGGCCGAGGCTGCTTTCTTCTGAGATGACGTACCTGCAAGACGAGTTGCAGGTACGCCACCGAGAGAGGATTTCTTAGGCTTGTTCAAGTTTCAGAGTCTTTGTACACTGGTCGCACACCTCTGACGGCCCGAAGTACTGGATAGGACCTGGATAGACATAGGCCGTCTGGCGCGCCCACGCCTCGCGATGAGCTGCGAAGAACTTGAATGGAGCACCGTCAAGCTCCACGAGAGCCTTGCGAATAACGGGCTTGTCGGCACCATTGCGGCGCTCTATGTTCATCATCATAGTGATAGGCACACCGCCTGCGACCCATTCGGCAGCAGGAGCCGTAGTGTTCTTGACGATAGACATATAGCCTGTCTTGCCATTAGCAATCAAGCGACTGGCGTTGTAACCAAGGCTATAGCAGTAGTCAGCATCGTAGTTAGAGGGTGCTGCGCAGCGACCCTCGTAGCCGAAGAAGTGGTGCTGTGTGCTGAACTTACCGACGTATTTGCCTTCGGCCTTCATTGCGGCCAGACGCTTAGCCACCATGCGCGAGAGCAGCTTCTCGGTCTCGATGAGGCTCACCTGCACGTTGCCGTGCGGGTCGCGGTCGAGGCAGAGCTGGCGAGCGACATCCTCAGGAAGGCTCTCGAGCACGGCCAGGTTGTCTTTAGCAATATTACCTTTGACGAAAGCTATCTGCTCGTCGGCGCTGCCAAACTCACGGGGCTCGCCCGAAGCAGGATCTGTAAGCACTTCATTGAGCTCGCGGATAAGCTTTTTGATAGCGGGAATAAACTCGATGAGGCCCTCAGGAATGAGGACAGTACCAAAGTTGTTGCCGTCGGCAGCACGTGATGCCACGATGTCGGCAATATAGCGAACGACATCATCGAGGCTCATCTCTTTCTGCTCGACCTCTTCGCTGACAAGGCAAACGTTTGGCTGAGTCTGCAAAGCACACTCCAAGGCGATATGGCTGGCCGAGCGACCCATCAGCTTGATAAAATGCCAGTACTTGCGGGCGCTGTTGCAGTCGCGTTGAATATTGCCGATAAGCTCGGAATAAGTCTTGCACGCAGTATCAAAGCCGAATGACGTCTCTATCTGCTCGTTCTTGAGGTCGCCGTCGATGGTCTTGGGGCAACCAATCACCTGCACGCCATAATTCTTGGCTGCGTAGTACTCTGCAAGGACGCAGGCATTGGTATTAGAGTCATCGCCGCCGATAATGACCAGAGCCTTGATATTCAACTCGCGAAGAATCTCGATACCTTTCTCAAACTGTTCAACCTTCTCAAGCTTAGTACGGCCAGAGCCAATGATGTCAAAGCCGCCAGTATTGCGATACTCGTCAATGATTTCTGCCGTAAGTTCCATATATTTGTGGTCAACAAGACCACCAGGGCCCAGGATGAATCCATAAAGTTTCGACTCTGGGTTGATACTCTTGACGCCGTCAAAGAGGCCACTGATGACATTGTGTCCGCCAGGAGCCTGACCACCACTGAGGATGACGCCTACGTTGATGGGGGCGTAAGTCTGAGCCTCACCTGGCACAAACTCGATAACAGGCAACCCATAGGTATTGGGGAAGAGTTCACGAATCTTATCCTGGTCGCCGACGCTCTGTGTAGCGGCTCCTTCGCGAGCAGCTACAGGACCTTGAAGTGCCTTGGGCAATTTGGGCTGATATGCAGCCCTTGCAATCTGTAATGCGCTTTTTTCCATTGTCTTAGTATTGTAGTATTAAACTTTTGCTCAAAATAATATCAGAATGGTAAATCGTCTGTACTCTCACCGCTGAAAGCAGGCGTAGGCGCGGGAGCACTATCGATAGGTGCAGCGGGCTGAGCAGCTGCTGCGGGAGCAGCGGCAGGCTGAGCTCCGGCAACAGGCGGGAAGGCCGTATCTGCCTGTTGTGCGGCTGCTACAGGAGCATTAGGATCATAGGTTTCAACTCGCCATGCTCTAATGCTATTGTACCAACGGCCATTATACTCGTGAGCATCAATATCAAAACTCACCGTCAAGAGCTGACCGACCTGAATATTCATTTGACTGATTTTGTCTGACCCGAAAACCTCGAACATACACTTACGAGGATACTGTTCCATTGTCTCTATGACATACGATGCCACTTTCCATTCCGAACCCGTACGCTGGGAGACGCCTCCGCGTTCGGGCAGTACTGCGATAATTTTTCCTTGGATTTCCATTTCTTTTGGTGATATAGTTATTTTTTT